>DASPSF010000069.1:0-4817 GCA_035624075.1 Steroidobacteraceae bacterium
GTACAGCTCCTCATCGACCCGACGAGCGCGCAGTACCTGATGGGTGCGGAAATCGACTACAAGGAAGATCTGCAGGGCGCACAGTTCGTCATTCGCAACCCGAACGCCAAAACTACCTGCGGTTGCGGGTCCTCTTTCGCGGCCTGACGCGTGCGCGTCCCCGCCGCCGTAACCGCCAGACTCGCCGAAGCCAAATCCACCGTACGTGCCGCGCTGCGCCCGGTGCCCGACGTCCTGGCGGCAGTCGACTTAGGCTCCAACAGTTTCCACATGGTCGTGGCGCGCTACTCGCACGGCCAGCTCGTCATCATCGATCGCCTGCGCGAGATGGTGCGCCTCGCCGCCGGGGTCGAGGAGAGTGGACGGATCGACAAGGACGTGGCGGCGCGGGCGCTCGCCTGCCTCGAGCGCTTCGGGCAGCGGCTGCGCGACATGCACGCCGACAGCGTGCGTGTGGTCGGCACCAACGCGCTGCGCATGGCACACCGCAAGCAGGCGTTCCTCGAGCGCGCGCGTGAAGCGCTCGGCCACCCGATCGAGATCATCGCCGGCATGGAGGAGGCGCGCCTCATCTACTCCGGGGTCGCGCACACCATGCCGAACGAGCCCGGCCGCCGCCTGGTGGTCGACATCGGCGGCGGCAGCACCGAGCTCATCATCGGCGAGGAGCTGACCCCGCTCGAGCTCGAGAGCCTGCAGATGGGCTGCGTATCCCTGAGCGAGCGCTTCTTCCGCGACGGCAAGATCTCGGCCAGGCGTTTCGAGCGCGCGCGCCTCGCCGCACGCCTCGAGCTCGAGCCGGTGCAGGCGGCGTTTCGCACGCGCGGCTGGGCCAACTGCGCCGGCAGCTCTGGCACGGTGCGCGCGATCGGCGAGGTGATCCGCGCGCTCGAGCCTGCCTCGGCCTCGATCACGCCGGCGGGAATTGCGCGTGCCATCGAGTACTGCGTCGACGCGGGCAACACGCGCGAGCTGACGCTCGAGCCGATCACCGAGGACCGCCGCCCGGTATTTCCCGGCGGGCTCGCGATCCTCGCCGAAGTCTTCAGCGTGCTCGACATCAAGGACATGAAGATCGCCGAAGGGGCGATGCGCGAGGGGCTGCTGTACGACATGCTCGGCCGCTTCCGCCGCGAGGACGCGCGCGAGCGCACCGTGCGCGCCATGCAGCAGCGCTATCACGTGGACGTTGCCCAGGCCGAACGGGTCGAGGCCACGGTGCGCGACTTTCTCGAGCAGACGCACGAGAGCTGGAAGCTCGAGGAGCCGCTTGCGCACCTGGCGCTCAAATGGGCCGCGCGGCTGCACGAGATCGGGCTCGACGTCTCGCACTCCGGCTATCACCGCCATGGCGCCTACCTGCTCGAGAACGCCGACATGCCGGGATTCCCGCGCGAGGAGCAGCGGCTGCTCGCACGCCTGGTCGGCGCGCACCGCCGCAAGCTCGCGCTCGACGGCGTCGAGGAGCTGGTGCCTCCGTGGGACCGGCAGGCGGTCTATCTGATCCTGCTGTTGCGGCTGGCGGTGCTGCTGCACCGCGGACGCAGCGCCACCGCACTGCCGCCGATCGAGCTCGCGGTGACGCCGCGCTCGGTCGAAGTGCACTTCCCGGCACGCTGGCTCAAGGACCATCCGCTCACGTCGGCGGATCTGCAGCAGGAAGTCGATTATCTGCGCGCCGGCGGCTACCGGCTGCGGGTGTTCGGCGGGGGCTGAGGCGCTCTAAGCCGCCGCGCCCGGTCCGGCCGCGTAGGCGGCCAGCAGCTCCATCTGGGCGTTGACCGGCTTCGCGTCCCCGCGCCGGATGCGCTCGTAGGTGCCGTCGGGCCTCAGCTGCCAGGCCTGGCAGTTGTCGTGGAGGCAGAAATTGAGATCGCGCTGGATGCGCTCCTCCTGGGCCTGGTGGCGGATCGGGAAGGCGACCTCCACGCGGCGGAAGAAATTGCGCTCCATCCAGTCGGCGCTCGCGCAGTAGAGCTCGGGCTTGCCGCCGTTCTCGTAGTAGAACACCCGCGAGTGCTCGAGAAAGCGCCCGACGATCGAGCGCACGCTGATGTTCTCCGAGACCCCGGGCACCCCGGGGCGCAGCGCGCACACGCCGCGCACGATCAGATCGATCTTCACTCCGGCGCAGGACGCACGGTAGAGCGCCTCGATCGATTCGGGATCCACGAGCGCGTTCATTTTGGCCGTGATGCGCGCCGGCCGGCCGGCGCGCGCGTGCTCGGTCTCGCGCGCGATCTTGCCGAGCACCATGTCGTGCATGCCGAAGGGGGACTGCGTCAGACGGTTGAGCTTCGGGGTCTGGGTGAGGCTGGTGAGCTGCAGGAACAGCTCGTGCACGTCCTGGCCGATCTCGTCGTCGCAGGTGAACAACCCGTAGTCGGTGTACTGGCGCGCAGTGCGCGGGTGGTAGTTGCCGGTGCCGAGGTGGCAGTAGCGGCGGATGCCGCCCTGCTCGCGGCGCACGACCAGCAGCAGCTTGGCGTGCGTCTTGTAGCCGACGACGCCGTACATGACGTGCGCGCCCGCTTCCTGCAGGCGGTTGGAGAGCTCGATGTTGGCTTCCTCGTCGAAGCGCGCCCGCAGCTCGACGATCACCGTCACGTCCTTGCCGGCATTCGCCGCCGCCACCAGCGCATCGACCAGCGGCGAGTCGTGGCCGGCGCGGTAGAGTGTCTGCTTGATCGCGAGCACCTGCGGGTCGGCCGCCGCCTGGCGCAGGAAGTCCATGACCGGCGCGAAGCTCTGGTAGGGATGATGCAGCAGCAGGTCCTTGTGGCGGATGACGCTGAACAGGTCGGTGGCGCCGGTGAGGCGCTTCGGCAGGCCCGGCGTGAAGATCGGGTACTTGAGGTCCGGCCGCTGCACCAGGTCGTATATCGCCGTGAGGCGGTTGAGATTCACCGGCCCCGGCACATAGTAGGTGTCGAGCCCGTTCGAGCCGAACTGCGCGTGCAGGAACTTCACCATGTCGTCCGGACACTCGCTCGCGACCTCGAGCCGCACCGCCGCGCCATAGCGGCGGTGAATGAGCTCGCCCTCGAGCGCCCGCCGCAGGTCGTCGATCTCCTCCTCGTCGACGAACAGGTCGCTGTTGCGAGTGACGCGGAACTGGTAGCAGCCGATCACCTGAATGCCGGTGAAGAGTTTTGGCACGAAGGTCTGCACGATGGTCGAGAGCAGCACGCAGGCGCGTCCCGCCCCCTCCTGCGGCAGCGGCACGACGCGCGGCAGCGAGCGCGGCGCCTGCACGATGGCGAGCTCACTGTTGCGGTTGAACGCATCCTTGCCCTCGAGCCGGACGATGAAGTTCAGGCTCTTGTTCTGGATGCGGGGGAAGGGGCGCGAGGGGTCGAGCCCGAGCGGCGAGAGCACCGGCTCGACCTCGCGCTCGAAGTACTGCTCGAGCCACTGATAGGCGGCCGCGCTCCAGCCCTTGCGGTCGAGGAGCGGCGCCCCTTCCCGGGCAAGCGCCGGGAGCAGCAGGTCATTCAGGCACCGATACTGGTCGGCCACGAGCCGCGTGGCGCGATCGTGGATCGCCGCGAGCTGCTCCGGGATCGACATGCCGTCGGGGGCCGGGTGGCCGCCTCCGAGCTCGGTCAGCTGCTTCAGGCCCGCGACGCGGATCTCGAAGAACTCGTCGAGATTGCTGGAGGAGATGCACAGGAACCGCAGCCGCTCGAGCAGCGGCACCGACTCATCGAGCGCCTGGTCGAGGACGCGCTGGTTGAACTCCAGGAACGACAGCTCCCGGTTGATGTAATGCTGCGGTGCCTTGAGATCCGGAGCGTCCATCAGCCGCCTCCAGCGGAAACTTTAAAGCATACCAGCCGCGCGCGACGCTTCGGTGAAGAAGCCGCCCGGCTTGGCTCAGCGCGATACGAGCATCGGCCCGACGGCCTGATCGAGGGACCTGAGTAACGGCTCGGTATGCGCGCGGAAATCGGCGCTCAGTGCCGGGTCGATAGGGGCAGCGGAGGGCAGCACCACGGTCTGGGGGTTCTTGAACACCCCGTTCACGCGGTACTCGTAGTGCAGGTGCGGGCCGGTCGCAAGTCCGGTCATTCCGACGTAGGCAATGACCGCCCCCTGGGTCACGTGAGTGCCGGGCCGCATGCCGCGAGCGAAGCGCGAAAGGTGGCCGTAGACGGTCGTGATGCTGTGGGTGTGCTGGATCTCGATCAGGTTGCCGTAGCCGCCCATCACGCCGGCGAAGCGGATGACGCCGTCGCCGGCGGCGCGCACCGGAGTGCCGACCGGGGCGGCGTAATCGACGCCCTTGTGGGCGCGGATGCGGTTGAGGATCGGGTGCATGCGCGCGCTGTTGAATCCCGAGCTCACGCGGCTGAATTCGAGCGGCGCGCGCAGGAACGCCTTGCGCATGCTGCGTCCATCGGGCGCGTAGTAGCTGGCGTTCCCGACCGGATCCGTGTAACGCACCGCGCGGTACTCGCGACCCTGGTTGACGAAGGAGGCGGCGAGCACCGGTCCGTCCTTGAGGTACTGCCCGTCGCGCCAGAGCTGCTGGTAGGTGACCACGAACGAGTCTCCGGGCCGCACGTCCAGCACGAAGTCGATGTCCCAGCCGAAGATGTCGGCGAGCGCCACCGCGGTCTGATCGTGGGCTCCCGCGTCCTCGACCGCCTCGAACAGCGAGCTGTAGATGCGTCCGCCCACGGTGCGCGTGCGGATCTCGAGCGGGTTGTCGACGACGTCGGCCTTGAGGCCGTCGCCGGCGCGCGTGACCTGGAGCGTCTGGGCGTCGTTCAACCGGCGCTGCAGGCCGAAGAGCGCGCCGTCCTTGTGGGTGA
>DASPSF010000078.1:0-20905 GCA_035624075.1 Steroidobacteraceae bacterium
GCGGCCAGCAACCTCCTTTATTGCCTGCTCGCCGCGGCCGGCAAGAGCTATCCGATCATGATGCTGGCGGTCGTCATCGAGCACGTGGCCGGCGCGATGGGCAACATCGCGCTGGTGGCGCTCATCATGGCGCTGTGCGACGTGCGTTACAGCGCCTTCCAGTACGCGCTGCTCTCGGCGATCGCGCTCCTGCCGCGCTACAGCCTCGGGTACCCCGCCGGCTGGATCGCCGACCACGGCGGCTGGTATCTCTATTACGTCATCAGCTTCCTTGTCGCGCTGCCGGGGCTCGCCATGGTGTGGCTGACGCGCTCGCGCATCCACGCGCTCGAACAGTTGCGGGCGCGGGAGCAGCCGTGACCGTGCTCGACGTCGAGCGCGTGGTCTGCCGCGAGAGCGAGCTCGGGAACGAAGGGGTGCGCGCCTTCACCATCGGCGCCGGCGACTGGCCGCTGCGGGGCTTCGTGGTACGCGCCGGCGCGCATCTGCGCGGCTTCGTCAACCGCTGCCCGCACGCCGGGCATCCGCTCAACCTGCTGCCCGACCGCTTCCTGACGCCCGATGGGACGTTGCTGCTGTGCTCCTCGCACGGCGCGCTGTTCGAGAAGCTCACGGGTTACTGCGTGGCGGGACCGTGCGCGGGCCGCTCGCTCACGCCCGTGCCGCTCGCCGTGCGCAGCGGCTTGGTGATGGTGGCGGACGGGGTGGATATCGCGGCGCTCGCTGAAGCGGAAAAAATCGCCTAGCGGCGCACCCGCGTTACTCGAACAGATCGATGCCGTCGAGTGGGCTCATCCGCAGGTCGCGATCCTCGCCCAGGCCGTCGGCGCTGCGCGCGTCCTCATCGCCCCCTTCGACGTCGACCGAGCCGCTCCAGTCCTCGGGCGCCTCGGCCGCCTCGAGGCCCCCTTCATCCCACTGGGCTTCCCAGTCCTCGACATCCATCTCCTCAACGGTGCCGTCGAAGTACTGGATCTCGATGGTGCCGTCGTCGTCATCGACGGCAACGACCTCGAACAGCTGGCCGCCGTTCAGGCGATACCAGTCGCCGATGCCAGGGTGAGGGGCCGTCATCGTCGCAACCTCCCGGGACCCACGCAGCGCAGCTGCTATGCTGCCCGACGAAATTCATGTTGCGCCTCGTGCTCGACGCTTTCAAGCCGCAGAGCATCAATGTTCGAGCAGTCGCTGAAATTCTTCGTGGTCTTTTTCGTGGTGGTGGACCCGGTCTCGCTGATTCCGCTGTTCACCGGGCTCACGGCCGGGGCCAGCACCCCCTACAAGCGCCGCATGGCGCTGAAAGCCGTGACGATCTCGGCGGCGATCCTGCTGGTTTTTGCGCTCGGCGGTGCGGCGTTTCTGCAACTCATGGGCATCAGCCTCGAGGCGTTTCGCATTTTCGGCGGCTTGCTATTGTTTCTGCTGGCACTGGAGATGGTGTTCGCACGCGAATCGGGCACCCGCACCTCGAGCGATGAGGCGGCCGAGAGCCGCCGCCGCGCGGATATCTCCGTGTTCCCGCTGGCGTTTCCTTTCATTGCCGGCCCCGGGGCGCTCGCCACCATCCTGCTGTGGTTCGGGCGCATCCAGCTTCCGGGGCAGGCGGCGCTGTTCGCGGGACTCATGACCGCCGCCGCGTTCGTGCTGGCCATCGTGCTGGCGCTGCTGTGGGTCGCGGAGCCCCTCATGCGGGTGATCGGCGTCACGGGCGCCAACGTCGCGAGCCGCATCCTCGGGGTGATCCTCGGCGCGCTGGCGGTGCAGTTCGTGCTCGACGGCCTGCGGCAGGCATTCGCCGGCGGCTGACCCGCCGCTCAGGGCCTGCGGGCGAAGGCGAGATCCCACACCTCGTGTCCGAGCCGCTTGCCTCGCAGCTCGAATCGGGTCGGCGCCCGCTCCGCGGGGCGGATGACGAAGCCGCCGTCCGGGGCGAGGTTGGCTAAGCGCGGCATTGCGCTCAAAGCCGCCAGCATCTCGAGCGCGTACGGCCGCCAGTCGGTCGCGAGCTTCAGTACGCCGCCCGGCATGAGCGCGCGCTCGATGAGCGCCACGAAGGGGCCCTGCAGGAGCCGGCGCTTGTGATGGCGCTTCTTGGGCCAGGGGTCCGGAAAGAGGATCAGGATCTCCGCGAGGCTCGCGGGCGCGATCTGCCGCGCGAGCACTTCGACCGCGTCGTGGCAGATGACGCGGACGTTGGCGAGCTGCTCGCGCTCGAGCGCCAGTAACAGGCGGCCGACGCCGGGACGATGCACCTCCACGCCGAGATAGGCGCGCTCGGGGTGGGCGCGCGCGAGCGCGGCGAGGTTCTCGCCGTTGCCGAAACCGATCTCGAGCGTGCAGGGAGCTGGGCGGCCGAAGAGCGCGGCGAGTGCGAGCGGCTCGTCCCGGTACTCGACCCCGTACTTCGGCCACAGCTCCCCGAGCGCGCGCTCCTGCGCTGGCGTGATGCGGCCGGCGCGCGTGACGAACGAGCGGATCGAGCGCGGGTGCGCGGTGTCGGGCATGGCGGCGATCTTACCGGGGTGAAGCGAGGCGGGTGTGCGGCGGGGCGGGGGGGCGGCGCGGTGGCGGCCATGGTATAAGCCGGTGCGCGAAAATTGCTCCCTGATGCGCAGCCGGCAAAAACCCCTGCAGCAGCAGCACTACGAAGTGCTCGGCTGCTGAGGTGATCGAAACTGTGGGGTGTCGAGCCCCGCTTTTTGCCGGCGGTCTACGGAGTAATGTCCGCGAAAATCGTCTCGACGATTTTTCGCCAATCAGAACAATGTGGAGGATGAGATCTTGAAGAGCGCAGTGCTGGGCCTGCTGGCCCTGGTCGGAACGTGGGGTGCGGTGCAGGCACAGGACGCCAAAGCCGGGGCCGACAAGGCTGGAGCCAAGGCCCCCGAGTCGCAGGCGGAGCCGGCGGGCGATGCCGCTTCCCTGATGCGGCTCTGTCACATCGATGTCAAGGGGGATCTCAAGGACGAGTGGAAGAGGCTGCCGGTGGCGGCGAGCTCGGTCACCGAGCATCACTTCGGCGCGGCGGGCAGATCCTTCGACTACACCGCGACCGCGGGCACCCTCATCGTGCGCGACGACGAGGACAAGCCGATCGCGAGCATGGGCTACGTGGCCTACACCCGTAAGGGCGGCAAGGAGGGCGAGCTGCGGCCCGTCACCTTCGCGTTCAACGGCGGACCGGGTTCCTCCTCGCTATGGCTCCACATGGGGGTGCTGGGACCGAGGCGCGTGCTGGTCTCCGATCCGACGCCGACGCCGAGCGCGCCGTATCGCACGGTCGAGAACCAGTACGGCCTCATCGACAAGAGCGATCTGGTGATGATCGACCCGGTGGGCACGGGGCTCAGCCACGCGGTCTGCAACCACAAGGACGATGAGTTCTGGGGCGTGGATCCCGACATCGACTCCATCAGCCGCTTCATCGCCCAGTACGTGAGCGACAACAACCGCTGGACCTCGCCGAAGTACCTGCTCGGGGAGAGCTACGGCACCACGCGCGGGGCCGCGATCGTCAACTACCTGCGCGTGCATCGCTCGCTCGAGTTCAACGGGCTGATCCTGGTCTCGGTCGCGACCGACATCGAGGCGATCTTCGCCGAGCTCCCGGGGAACGATCGGCCCTACTCGGTGTATCTGCCGGGCTATGCGGCCGTCGCCTGGTATCACAAGGCGCTGCCGCACCAGCCGGCGGCTCTCGAGCCCTTGCTCGCCGAGGTGCGCGCCTATGCCATGGGCCCGTACACGGCGGCGCTGCTGAAGGGCGACACCTTAAGCGATGCCGAGCGCGACGCGGTGGCGGCGCAGCTGCACGAGTACACCGGCCTCTCGAGCGAGTACCTGAAGTTCGCCAACCTGCGGGTCTCGGAGGTCATGTTCACCCACGAGCTCCTCAAGAACGAGCGCAAGAGCATCGGCCGGCTCGACGGCCGCTTCGTCGGACCGACGCAGGACCCGCTCGCGAAGGAGGTGGACTACGATCCGCAGTCAGCCGCGATCGGCGCGGCCTTCAGCGGCGCGTTTCTCGATTACTACCACGGCGAGCTCAGGTTCGGGCAGGGCAAGACCTACTACACCACCAACTTCGGCATCGGCGAGAAGTGGAAATTCACGCACAAGACCGATAACGGCGAGCAGCCGATCGTGAACTCGGGCGTGGATCTCGCGCAGGCGCTCACTCAGGACCAGAACCTTAAGGTGCTGGTGCTCAACGGCCTCTACGATCTTGCCACGCCTTTCTCGGCCACCGAGTACATGATGTCCCACCTCGGCGTGCCGCCGTCGGCGAGCGCACGTATCTCGATGAAGTATTACGAGGCCGGGCACATGATGTACGTGAACCCGGCCTCGATCGCGAAGATGAAGAAGGACCTCGACGAGTTCATCGACTCGACCGACCATCTGTGACCGGCAGCACCATCTGGGCACGGAGGCCCGGATGGTTGTCGAGCAGCTCCAGCACGCCGCCGTGCAGCTTCGCGACGGCATCCACGATTGACAGCCCGAGGCCGACGCCCGGGGTGCCGCGGCTCGCGTCGCCGCGGAAGAAGCGCTCGGTGGCCTTGGGCCTGTCGGCCGCGGCGATGCCGGGGCCGTTGTCGGCCACCTCGATCGCCACCGAGCCGTCGTCGCGCCTGTCGACCCGCACCTCGATGGCGCCGCGCTCGGGCACACACTTCAAGGAGTTGTCGATGAGGTTGCTCAGGGCCTGCGCCAGCAGCACCGGGTCGCCGGCCACCGGCGCAACGCTGCCGGCCTGGAACGAGAAGGCAACACCCTTCTGCTCGGCGGCCGGCTCGTAAAACTCGACCACCTCGGCAGCCACGCGCGCCGCGTCCACCTCGACGAAGCCCGAGCGGCGCGCCCCGGTATCGAGCTCCGCGAGGCGCAGGAGAGCTGCAAAGATGCGCATCACCCGGTCGACGTCGGTCACCGCCGCCTCGATCTCGGCGAAGGTCGCGGCCGGCTCGGGGCGCGTGAGCGTCAGCTCCTCGAGGCGCGAGCGCAGCTCGGCGAGCGGGGTGCGCAGGTCGTGCGCGATGGAGTTGGAGACGTCGCTGATGCCGTGGATCAGGCGCTCGATGTGATCGAGCATCCCGTTGATGGTCTGCGAGAGAGTGTCGAGCTCATCTCCGGTGCCCGAGGCCGGTAAACGCCGGCGCAGGTCGCCCGCCATGATGGCCGACACCGTCGTGCGCATGCCCTGCACCCGCGCCAGCACCTGGCGGCGGATGAGGACGGCGCCCGCGGCGCCCAGCACGAACAGGAACGTGACCGCGGCGGTGAGTCCCCAGGCGAACTGCCGCTCGAGCGGCAGGTAAAAGCCGAGGTCGCGGCCGACCAGCAGGTGGTAGCCGCCGGGGAGCGTCCTGCGTAGGAGCAGCGTGTGCACCGGCTGCCCGGCCAGCTGGCCCACCATCACCGCGTGCGAGCCCGAGCCGTCGGGTAGCTCGCGTGGCCAGGCGGCGAGGTTGCCGGCGAGCGGCCGGTAGTCGGCGTCGGTCAGCAGCAGCGTGCGCTCGCCGACGATCTGCAGCCGCAGCCGCGCGTCGATGTGGGCCGTGAGTCCCTGCGGCCCCTCGCGCGCGAACACGTCCGCGAGGTGTTGCGCATCGGCCTGCAGGATCTCCTCGCGCCCGGAGAAGATGCTCACGTTCCACGCGTACCACAGCAGCACCGCGAAGGCGCCGAGCGCCGCCAGCCCGAGCAGCAGGTAGCCGAGCGCCCAGGTGACCGGGGAGGAGCGCAGCAGTCTGTTCATTGGTCGGTCATCATGTAGCCGGCGTTGCGCACCGTGCGCACCAGCGGCGGCTCGGAGTCATGCTCGATCTTCTGCCGGAGCTTGGAGATGTGCACGTCGACCACGTTGGTCTGCGGGTCGAAGTTATATTCCCACACCGCCTCCAGCAGCATGGTGCGCGTCACGACCTGGTTGGCGTGCCGCATCAGGTACTCGAGCAGCTTGAATTCGCGCGGCTGCAGCGTGATGGCGCGGTGGCCACGCGTCACCCGCCGCGACAAGAGGTCCATGCGCAGATCGCCGACCTGCAGCGTGTGCCCGGGATCGGCCCCGGAGCTGCGCCGCCCGAGCGCATCGACCCGCGCCAGCAGCTCGCCGAAGGCGAACGGCTTGGTGAGGTAGTCATCGCCGCCCGAGCGCAGGCCCTTGATGCGCTCATCGACCGCATCGAGCGCCGAGAGGATCAGGATCGGCGTGCGATTGCCCGCCGTGCGCAGCGCCTCGATGATGCCGAGGCCGTCGATGTTGCCGGGGAGCATCCGGTCCATGACGATGACGTCGTGCGGCTCGCTGGCGGCGAGAAACAGGCCGTCGCGGCCGTTGGCGGCGTGCTCGACCGTGTGGCCCGCCTCGCGCAGGCCCTTGGTGACGAATTGCGCCACCCGCTCGTTGTCCTCGACCAGCAGGATCTTCACGACTCAGCCTGCCGCGCCGTCTGCAGCCGGCACCGGCTCGCCGGCGCTGCCGCGGTGCGGATGCTTGCGCGCCCAGCGCACCGAGAGGCGGTCGAGGTAGAGATACACCACGGGCGTCGTGAACAGCGTCAGCATCTGACTCAACACCAGGCCGCCGACCATTGTATAGCCGAGCGGCTGGCGCAGCTCCGAGCCCGTGCCGCGTCCGAGCATCAAGGGCAGCGCGCCGAGGATGGCGGCCATGGTCGTCATCATGATCGGGCGGAAGCGCAGCAGACAGGCCTTGCGGATCGCCGCCTGCGGCTCGAGGCCCTCGTTGCGCTCGGCGTGCAACGCGAAGTCGACCATCATGATGCCGTTCTTCTTGACGATGCCGATCAGGAGCAGGATGCCGATGATGCCCACGACCGACAGGTCGAAGTGGAACAGCATCAGCATCAGCAGCGCCCCGACGCCCGCCGAGGGGAGCGTCGAGAGAATGGTGAGCGGGTGGATGTAGCTCTCGTAGAGCACCCCCAGGATGATGTAGACGACCAGCAGCGCCGCCAGGATCAGCAGCGGCATGGTCTTCAACGACGTCTGGAACGCCTGGGCCGTGCCCTGGAAGGTGCCGGAGATCGCCGCCGGCATGTGAATCGAGGCGGTGGTCTTCTGGATCGCCTTGACCGCATCGCCGAGCGCGGCCCCGGGGGCGAGGTTGAAGGACAGCGTCACTGCCGGGAACTGCGCCTGGTGATTGATCGACAGGTAGCTGGTATGACCGGTGTCGAATCTGGTGAACGCGGACAACGGCACCTGCTGCCCGGTGGTGGGTGACTTGATATAGATTTTATTGAGTGTGCCGGGCTGGCCGAGGAGCGACGGCAACACCTCGAGCACCACGTGGTAGCTCGCGAGCTGGGTGAAGTACTGGGTCACCTGGCGCTGGCCGAAGGCGTCATCGAGCGTGTTGTCGATGAGCGCCGGCTGGATGCCGAAGCGCGCCGCCTGATCGCGATCGATGACCAGCGACAGCTTGGTGCTGGACGATTGCTGATCGGAGGCGACGTCGGTGAGCTGCGGCAGCTTCTTCAGCTCTGCGAGCAGGCGCGGCGCCCACCGGTTCAGCTCCTCGATATTGGCGTCCTGCAGCGTGTACTGGTACTGGGTGCGTGAAGGGCGCCCGCCGACGTTCAGGTCCTGCGCGGCCTGCAGGAACACCGTGCCGCCGGGCACCGCGGCGATCTTGCGGCGCAGCCGCGTGACCAGCTGGTCCGCGCTCGCATCGCGCTCATCGCGGGGCTTCAAGCCCAGGAACACGTAGCCGTTATTGAGCGGGCCCTGGCCACCGACGAAGGAGGCCCAACCCGCGACCGCAGGATCGTCGCCGATGACCTTCATGAGCTGACGCTCCGTGGTCACCATCTCATCGAAGGACACGTCCTGCGGTGCATCGGTGACTCCCTGCAGGACCCCGGTGTCCTGCTGCGGGAAGAAGCCCTTGGGGACCACGACGTAGAGCAGCACGGCGGTGGCCACCGTGGCGAGGAAGGTGATCAGCGTTTTGCGCTGGTGGCGCAGCACGAAGTCGAGCCCGCGCGCGTAGTGATCGATCAGCCACTGGAAGCCGCGCTCGAGCGCCAGGTACGCGCGCCCGTGGCTGACCTGCCGCTCATCGCGCAGGAACAGGGCCCCCATCATGGGCGAGAGGGTGAGCGCGACGATCGCCGAGACCGCGATCGTCATGGTCACGGTGACTGCGAACTCGTGGAACAGCCGGCCGACGAGCCCGCTCATCAGCAGCAGCGGGATGAACACCGCCACCAGCGAGATGCTGATGGAGAGGATCGTGAAGCCGATCTCGCCCGCGCCCTTGATGGCCGCATCGAGGGGCGCCATCCCCGCCTCGATGTGCCGGTAGATGTTCTCGAGCATGACGATGGCGTCGTCGACCACGAAGCCCACCGCGATGGTGAGGGCCATCAGCGACAGGTTGTCGAGGCTGTAGCCGACGACGTACATGAGCGCCGCGGTGCCGAACAGCGCCAGCGGCACCGTCAGGCCCGGAATCGCCGTGGCCCAGAAGTTCCTCAGGAACAGGAAGATCACCATCACCACCAGGCAGATCGCCAGCAGCAGGGTCAGCTCCACGTCGCGCACCGACGCCTGGATGGTCACGGTGCGGTCGATCACCTGGTCGAGCTTCAGCGACGGGGGGAGCGAGGTCATGATGTGCGGCAGAGCGGCCTTCACTTCCTGCACGTCGTCGATCACGTTGCTGCCAGGCAGCTTGCGGATGAACAGCAGCACCCCCATCCGGCCGTTCTGGAAGGCAACCGACTGGCTGTTCTCCGGGCCGTCGATGGCTCGCCCTATGTCGCGGACGCGGATCGGCGCGCCGTTCTTGTAGGCGACGATGACGTCGTTCCAGGGCGCGGCGGTGAGCAGCTGGTCGTTGTCGTAGATGGTGAAGTTGTGCCTGGCGCCGGTGATCGCGCCCTGGGGGGAATCGACGGTCGCCGTGGTGATGAGATTGGCGACGTCCTCCAGCTGCAGGCCCACTGCGGCGAGCTTCACCGGGTCGACCTGGATGCGCACCGCGGGCTTCTGCTGGCCGCCGACGCCTACGTTGCCGATCCCCGGCAGCTGCGAGAGCTGCTGGGCGATCACCGTCTCGGCGTAATTGTCGACCTCGGTTATCGGCAGGACGTCCGAGTGCACCGCGAAGATGATGATCGAGTAGTCGGCCGGGTTGTACTTGCGGTAGGAGGGGGGCGAGGGCAGGTTCTTCGGCAGCTGGCCACCCGCGGCGTTGATCGCCGACTGGACGTCGCCCGCCGCCGCATCGATGTTGCGGTCGAGCTCGAACTGCAGCGTGATCTGCGTGCCTCCGAGCACGCTGCTCGAGGTCATCTGCGCCACACCGGGAATCTGCGCGAACTGCGTCTCGAGCGGCTGCGCGACCGAGGAGGCCACGATCTCCGGGCTCGCTCCCGGCAACTGCGCGCTCACCAGGATGGTCGGGAAGTCGACCTGCGGCAGCGGCGCCACCGGCAGGAAGGGAAAGGCGGCGAGGCCTATGAGCGCGAGGCCCGCCATCAACAGCGTCGTGGCGACCGGGCGCTCGATGAAGGGCCGGGAAATGTTCACGACGCGGGCCTCGCAACGCGCGCGGGCTGGGCCCGTGCGGCCTCCGGCCCGTTCGCCCGCACCAGGGTGCCGGGCTGCAGCCGGTACTGATTGCTGGTCACCACCTGCTGCCCGGCGCTGACGCCGCTCTCGACCACCACGATATCGCCGGTCTGCTCGCCCACCGCGATCGGCGTCGCGGCGACCGTGGAGTCGGACTGCAGGACATAGGTGAAGGTGCCTTCGGGCCCGCGCTCGAGCGCCGCCGCGGGGATGGTCAGCGCCTGTTGACGGGTCTTAGTCAGCAGCCGCACGTTGACGAACTGCCCTGGCCAGAGCCGCTGCTGCGGGTTCGGCATGATCGACTTGACGCGGATCGTGCCCGTCGACTGATCGATCTGGTTGTCGATGAGCTCGACCGTGCCGGTATCGAGCACGTCTTTGTCATCGCGCGAGAGCGCGGTGGCGCTCACCGGGCCGCGCTTGAGCGCCGCGCTCAGCTCCTCGAAGCTCTCTTCCGGCAGGCTCGTCATCACGGCGATCGGCTCGAGCTGCGTCACGACCACCATGCCGCCGGTGTCGGTGGCGTGGACGATGTTGCCGGGATCCACCAGACGGACGCCGGTGCGGCCGTCGATCGGCGACCTGATGGTGGTGTACTCGAGCTGCGTACGGGCGTTGTCGGCCGCCGCCGCATCGCCCTTGACCTGCGCGGTCAGCTGCGTGATGAGCGCGCGCTGCGTGTCGACGGTCTGCTTGCTCGCGAGATCCTCGGGTGCGAGCTGCTCGTAGCGTTCCATGTCGAGGCGCGCATTGGCGAGCGATGCCTCATCCTTGGCGCGGGTCGCGAGGGCAACGCCGAGCGCGGCCTGGTAGGGGCGTGGGTCGATCTGCACCAGCAGGTCGCCCTGCTTTACGTGCTGCCCTTCCTTGAACGCCACCTTCTCTATCTGACCGTCGACGCGCGCGGTGATGGTGACGGTGTAGAAGGCCTGCACCGTGCCGAGCCCCTCCTGGTACACCGGCACGTCGGCGCGCTCGACCGTCGCCACATCCACCGCGACCGGGGTGGGCTTCGCCACCCGCGCGGGCCTGAGCCACGCGCCGATCCAGTGCCAGGCAAGAAGTGCGATCACGATGAGCGCCGCCGCGGCGGCGAGCCAGCGTGGCTCGCGCAGCAGGCGGCTGTTCAGGCGGCGGTTCATACCGGCGCACGCTCCTGCCAGCCGCCACCGAGTGCCTGGTAGAGCGACACCAGGGCGCTGAGATGGGCGTACTTGGCCTGCGCCAATTGATCTTCGGCAGTAAACAAGGTGGTCTCCGTGTTGAGCAGCGTGAGCACGTTGATGGTGCCGGCGTGCATCTGCATCTGGGCAAAGCGGTACGCGCGCCGCGCCTGCTCGGTCGCTTCCTGCTGGCGTGCGACCTGGTCGGAGGTCTGCTGCACGGCAATCAGCGCGTCCTCGACGTTGGCGAGCGCCGCGATCACCGCCTTGTGGTAGTCGGCGAGCAGCTCGCGGTAGCGGGCCTCGCTCAAGCGGTACTGACCGACCAGCGCCCCGCCCTGGAAGATCGGCTGCGCGAGGCTGCCGGCGAGCGACCAGACGCGATTCGCGGGAGTGAGGAGACTGGCGAGCGCCGGGCTCTCGTAGCCGCCGCCAGCGGTAAGCGAGATGCTGGGAAGGAACGCGGCGCGCGCGGCGGCGATGTTGGCATTGGCAGCGATCAGCTGTGCCTCCGCCGAGGCGACGTCGGGCCGGCGCGTGAGCAGCTCCGACGGCAACCCGGGCCGCACCGCGGGCTGGCCGAGCTCATCGAGCGTGCCGCGCGTCAGGTTGACCGCCTCGGGCGTGCTGCCGACCAGGATGGCGAGCGCGTCCTCGCTCTGCCGGAGCTGCTGCTTCAGCGGCGGGATCGAGGCGTTCACGGTGTCGACGACCGTTTGCTGCTGCGCCACATCGAGGGCGGTGGAGATGCCGGCACGCTGCTCGAGCGTGAGTCCGCGCAGCGCCTCCTGCGCGTTGGCGAGGTTCTTCTCCGCCACCCCCAGGCGATCGCGCAGCTCGAGCGCCTGGAAGTAGGTGCTGGCGACGCCGGCGAGCACGGTGAGCTCTATCGTGGTCCGATCGAAGCGGCTGGCGCGTTCGGTGGCGGCCGCGGCCACGTAGCCGGCGCGGCTCCTGCCCCAGAAGTCGAGCTGGTAGCTCGCCGTGAGCAGCGGGTTGAAGTCGTTACCTGTCAGGTAGGACGTGCTGCCCGGTATGGGAGCGCGCGCGCGGGTCGCGGTGGCGCTCGCATTGAGGCTGGGCAGGAGCGGCGCGAGCGCGACGCGCCGCTGGGCATCGGCCTGCTCGACGCGAGCGATCGCCGCTTTCAGATCGTCGTTGGCGCTCTCAGCCTGGGTGATGAAGGCATCGAGCTCGGCCGAGTTGAAGCCGCGCCACCAGTCGGCGGAGGGCCACTCGGGCGTCGCCGGATCGCTCGCCGTGACCCAGTGATCGGGAGGCGCGGTGTCGGGCCTGTGGTAGCGCGGCCCTAAGCTGCAGGCCGTCGCGAGGAGCGCGCTGCAGCCGAGCAGAGCGGCGAGCGGACGCCAGCCAAGCCGTCGACCCACGGCCATCCGTCCCAGAAGAGGCAGCCGGGCGCACATACAGCCACCTTAGTCCCGGGGTGGTTCTCCATCGGTGGGCGAATGATTAAAGTCGGTTAATCTCTCGAACGGGGGATGGTGGGCCATGGCCCGCCGCGCATTAGATCAGGGTTGCTGCCGGGGAGGGGTTGCCATGTCGATGAAGTTGACCGTGAACGGCGAGAGCCGCGAGCTCGATGTCGATCCCGACATGCCGCTCCTCTGGGCGATCCGCGATCACCTGCAGCTCGCCGGCACCAAGTTCGCCTGCGGCATGGCGCTGTGCGGCGCCTGCACCGTGCACATCGACGGCCAGCCGACGCGCTCGTGCGTCACGCCGGTGGGGGCGGTGGCCGGCAAAAGCATCACGACCATCGAGGGCCTGACGACGCCCGCCGGCAAGGCCGTGCAGCAGGCCTGGATCGCGCTCGACGTGCCGCAATGCGGCTACTGCCAGAGCGGGCAGATCATGTCGGCCGCGGCGCTGCTCGGCTCAAATCCGCAGCCGAGCGATGCCGACATCGACGCCGCCATGTCGGGCAACATCTGCCGCTGCGCGACCTATGTACGCATTCGCGCCGCCATTCACGAGGCAGCGGCAAGGCTCGGCGCGCCGAAGCCTGCGGGGAGTTGAGCCATGTACGCGCGCTATCTCAAAGAAGCCCGCCGTGTCGCGGCATCGTCCCTGACCCGCCGCCAGTTCCTCGAGCTCACGACGCTCGCCGGCTCCGGTCTGACACTCGGCGTCCTGCTGCCGGGCTGCAGCTCCGCCGGACCGGGCGCCGGCACGGCCGCTCCCGCGGCGCCGCTCGAGATGCCGTTCGTGCGCATCGCGCCCGATAACACGGTCACCGTGATCTCGAAGCACCTCGAAGCCGGCCAGGGTGTGTGGACCGGGCTCCCGGCCATCGTGGCGGAGGAGCTCGACGCCTCCTGGGAGCAGATGCGCGTCGAGAGTGCGCCTGCCAGAGTTCCCGAGTACGGGAACCTGGCGATGGGCGGGAAGATCCAGCTCACCGGCGGCTCGACCGCCATCGCCAACTCCTGGGAGCAGCTGCGCCAGGCGGGCGCCACTGCGCGCGCGATGCTGGTGGCCGCGGCCGCGCAACAATGGGGAGTGCCGGCGGCGGAGGTGACGGTGAGCGAAGGAGTCGTCGCGCACGGAGCCTCGGGCCACAAGGCGAGCTTCGGCGAGCTGGCCGGCAGCGCGGCGAAGCAGCCGGTGCCTGCGAAGGTCACTCTCAAGGATCCCGCCAGCTTCAAGCTCATCGGCCGCGAGAAGTTGCCGCGGCTGGATGCGCGCGCCAAGTCCACCGGCACGCAGCAGTACGCGATCGATGTGCGGCTGCCCGGGATGATGACGGCGGTGGTCGCGCGGCCGCCGCGCTTCGGCGCCAAGGTGAAATCCTTCGACGCCGCCAGGGCCAAAGCGGTCGCCGGCGTGGTCGACGTGGTCGAGATTCCCCGCGGCGTCGCCGTGGTCGCGCGCGACCTGTGGTCGGCAAAGAAAGGGCGCGAGGCACTGAGTGTCACCTGGGACGAGTCCGCCGCGGAGAAGCGCGGCACCGCGCAGCTCATGAAGGAATTCCGGGCTCTGGCGCGCGGCAAGGAGGCGGTCATCGCCGCCGAGGCGGGCGATGCCGAGAAGGCGCTGAAGCACGCCGTGCACCGTATCGACGGCGAGTTCGAGTTCCCGTATCTCGCGCACGCGACCATGGAGCCGCTCACCGCGGTTTGCTCCCTGGGTGCTGACAAGTGCGAGATCTGGTCGGGCTGTCAGTTCCAGACGCTCGATCAGGGGACCGCGGCTGCGATCACGGGCCTGAAGCCCGAGCAGGTGGTCATCTACACGCTCGCCGCCGGCGGCACGTTCGGCCGCCGGGCGACGCCCGATTCGGATTTCACGTCCGAGGTGGTATCGATCGCCAAGGCGACTGGGGGCAAGTACCCGGTGCGGCTCATCTGGACGCGTGAGGACGACATCACCGGCGGCCGCTACCGGCCGCTCAACTATCACCGCGTCGAGGCCGGCATCGACAAGGACGGCAGGGTCGCCTGGCGCCAGCGCATCGTCGGCCAGTCGATCATGGCCGGAACGCCGTTCGAGGCGATGATGATGAAGAATGGCCTCGATCCCACCGCGGTCGGCGGCCACGCCGGCGAGGAGTACGACCTCGACCACGTGCACGTCAGCTGGACGCAGCCGAAGGTCGGGGTGCCGGTGCTCTGGTGGCGCTCGGTCGAGAACACGCACACCGCGTATTCAAAGGAAGTGATCATCGATGAGCTCGCGCAGGCGGCGGGCGAGGATCCGGTGGCGTTTCGCCTCAAGTTCCTCGGCAAGCACCCGCGGCACGTGGCAGCGCTCAAGCTCGCGGCGGAGAAGGCCGGCTGGGATCAGCCCTTTCCGAAGGACAAGGGCCGCGGCCGCGGGGTCGCCGTGCACGAGTCCTTCGGCACCGTGGTCGCGCAGGTCGCGGAGGTCACGGTGAGCGGCGACAAAATCACGGTCGATCGCGTGGTGTGCGCCGTCGACTGCGGGATCGCGGTCACGCCGGACGTGGTGAGGGCGCAGATGCAGAGCGCCATCGGCTACGGCCTGTCGGCGGCGCTCCTGGGGAAGGTCACGCTCACCGACGGACACGTCGACCAGAGCAATTTCCATCAGTACCAGGTGCTGCGCCTGGCTGACATGCCGCGTGCCGTGGAGGTCTACATCGTCCCCTCGACGAATGCGCCCTCGGGAGTCGGCGAGCCGGGAACGCCGCCGATCGCGCCGGCGGTCGCCAACGCGGTGCGCGCCGCGACCGGCATCCGGCTGCACACGCTGCCGTTCGATCTCGCCGCGGCGCGGCACGCGAGCGCCTGAGAGCGGTGACCTTCAGACCGCGGCGAAGCTGCGGGCTTCGGGACCCCAGGCCGGCGCGCTCTCGAGCGCCGCCGGGACCTCCTCGGGCTGCGCGACCACCTGCCACATGTCGAGGTGGCGGCGGTCCATGAAACGCTCCTCGACCGCGTGATCGAGGAGCTTGAGCAGCGGCGCGAAGAAACCACGCGTATTCACCAGCACGATGGGCTTGAGATAAAGACCGAGGCGCTTGAGGGTAATGGCCTCGAGCAGCTCTTCGAGAGTGCCCGAGCCGCCCGGGAGCGCGATCGCCGCATCGCTCCTCGTCAGCATGAGGTGCTTGCGGGCGCGCAGGTCCTCGACGAGCTCGAGCTCGGTGAGTCCGCGGTGCCCCCATTCGAGGTCGGCCATGAAACGCGGCAGGATGCCGATGACGCGGCCGCCTCTGGCGAGCGCGCCGTCCGCCAGCGCACCCATCGAGCCCACCGCGCCCCCGCCGTAAACGATCCCGAGGCCCGCCGACGCCAGCACCTCCCCGAGGCGATGGGCGGCGGCGCGGTAATCGGCGTGCGAGGAGCGGCTCGAGGCGCAATAGACGCATACCGCGCGCTCGACCGGCCGGGCGGCTGCTGAGCTCATGGGATTCGATCCATGCGTAGGAAAGGTCCGATGATTATAGGGCCTGACAAATCTGTTACATTTTCACCCGAGGTCGCCTGAACATGAATCTGCGACAGGCTGCACGCGCTGCGGGCGGAGCGCGCGATCGGAAGCGCACGGCCACGTGGATCGCGCTCGCACCTGTGCTGGGGGCGCCCATGGCGCTGCCCGCCGACGAGGCGCCGGCCACGGCCGCCGCGGCCGACACGGGGCAGCTGCAGGAGATCATCGTCTACGCCCGGCGGCGCGCCGAGCCGATCGAAGAGACGCCGCTCGCCGTCAGCGTGCTCTCGGGCGAGGAGCTGCGGCAGGCGTCCGCGGTGCTGCTCGACGACGTCGGGCGCGACGTGCCCAACGTTCACATGTACGCCTCACCGCAGTCGGTGTCGGCACTCGATGTGACGATGCGGGGGCAGACCGTCAACCGCTCGGCCATCGTGTTCGATCCTGCGGTCGGCCTGTACGTCGACGGTGTCTACGTCGCTAACGGCCAGGGGGCGATGATGACGCTCCTCGACATGGACTCGGTCGAGGTGCTGCGTGGCTCGCAGGGGACGCTGTTCGGCCGTGACAACACCGGCGGCTCGATTCTGCTGCTCACGCATCGCCCGGACCTCGACCAGCCGGCCGGCGAGCTGGCAACCTCGGCCGGCGATTACGGCGAGTTCATGACTCGCGCGATCGCCAACCTGCCGGTGAACGGTACCTTCGGGCTGCGCTTTGCCTACCAGAGCAACGATCGCAACGGCTACGGCTCGAGCGATTCCTCCGGTCAGCACAACCTCGGCAACCAGAACCGCTATCAGGCGCGCTTCGGCGCCCTGTGGAAGCCCGACGCCGCGACCGACGTCTACTTCACCTACGAGCGCTTCGAGGCGAGCGAGGCGGGCGCCATCCTGCATCCGCTCGCCGGGCCCGCGCCGGGCACGCTGGTCGCGCAGCTCGGCCAGGCACTCGCGCCGTTCACGATGATTCCGGGAATCCCGACGGTCTCCTTCCCCACCGATCCCTACCAGACGGACGGCAACTTTCCGGCGAGCGACCAGGCGTCGACCGACAGTCTGCAGCTCAGCGCGACTCACGCGCTGGACGGCGGGCCGACGCTGAAGCTGATCCTCGGCTACCGCCGTCTCGGCGCCACTACCGCCCTCGACGTGGATGCCTCGACGCTGCCGCTCGCGGACTCGACCCTCATCAACACCTCGAGCCAGAAGAGCGCCGAGCTGCAGTTGAACGACAAGGCGCTCGGCGGGCGGCTCGACTGGGTCGCAGGCCTCTATTTCTTCCGCGACGACGGCAGCGCACCCTCGGTACAGGCGCCGGCCTCGCCGCAGTTCCTCGGCGCGCTCGGGGAGGTCGCGGCGTTGACCGGCGGCGCCCTCGACCTCACCCCGTACTTCGCCCCGCTGCCGGTGTACGAGCAGAACTCGGCCATGAACCGCTCGGTCGCGGCGTACCTGCACGGCGAGTACCAGCTCACGCCGGACTGGTTCGTCGCCGCGGGCCTGAGGCGCACCGGGGACCGGCGCGAGCTCGAGGAGAACGACTACGTCATCATCCCAGGCCCCGTGCCCACGGAGAATTGCACCATCACGGGCGCACCGCCCGGGCCGTGTCCCCCGATCTCGGAGAGCGTCGGTTACGACTTCTGGTCATGGGAGCTCTCGACGCACTACCGCCTCACGCCGGAGCTGAATGTCTATGCACGCGCCGGGCGCAGCCAGCGCTCGGGCGGGTGGAACGCGCCGGTGTCGTCGCTCGAGGATCAGCCCTTCCGCCCCGAGCAGCTCACCGACTTCGAGCTGGGGCTCAAGGCCGATCTGTTCGGGGGCGCGCTGCTCATCAACGCCGATGTGTTCTACGGCAACTATGACGACATGCAGCGGCTGCTGGCGGAGCTCGTCGACGGGACGCCCGCCACGCTGGTGATCAACGCCGGGCGCGCGCGCATCAGCGGCGCGGAGCTCGAGACCCGCTGGCACATCTCGCGGGCGCTGTCGCTGCAGGGGTCGTTCGGCTACACCGACGCCACCTACCTGAGCTTCCTCTATCAGCCGGTTCCGGGCGGGCCGGTGGCGGACCTCTCGGGCAACGACTTCTATCAGACGCCGCGCTATCAGGCCTCGCTCGCCGCCCTGTGCGACATCCCGACTGCGGCCGGCGATGTCACGCTGCGCGCGGACTACGCCTGGCAGGACAAGATCCAGTTCAACGTGATCAACGATTTCAACTTCCAACCCTCCTACGGCACGCTGAACGCGCGTGTGGCGCTCGCGAGTCCCTCAGGCAGCTGGGAGCTGGCGCTGTTCGGCGATAACCTGACCGATCAGCACTACGCCTATACCGGCGGCACGGTCGAAGCCTTCGCACCCGGACCCGGTGGACTGCCGGTGCCGACGCCGACCATTTCGTGGAACATTCCCGGTGCGCCGCGCATGTTAGGTCTCGAGGGCACCTACCGCTGGAACCCGGCTCACTGACCTAAGGCAATGTGCCGGTGTTCAGCGACGCCGACTCGAGCCAGGGGCGCGGTGTTCAGCGGAATCAACTACCCGTTCTGAGCCCGAGGGTATGATCGGAATATGCAGCGGGAGAGACGCCGCGTCTTACTGCTCTACGCCGGCGCCGCCATTGCGATCATGGTGCCGATGGTGGCGGCCGTGTGGCTGGCGGAACAGCAGAGTCTCGTGCGCCAGGAGCGGCGCGCCGCGGCCCTTGCCGCCGAGATCCTGCTGCGCGCCGACCGGATTGCCGAGCAGGCGAAGTCCGCGACGGCGGAGCTGCGGGCGGCTGGTGCCCAGGATCCCTGCTCCGAGCAGAACATCGGTCTGATGCGCGGGCTGGTCATCCGCTCGAATCTGCTGGTCGACGTCGGCTACGCGAGGGGCGATGTGCTGCTGTGCTCGTCCTTCGGCCGCGAACCAGTGCCAATCGGCGCGCCGACGTACGCGAGCGCGCCAGGCTTCATCGTGAGGGTCGGCGTACGGCTGCCGCCCGCGCCGGAGTCGCCGCTGGTGATCGTGACCGACCCGAAGAGCGGCTACACGGCGCTCATCAGTCAGTCCCTGCCCATCGATGCGCTCACCGAAGAAAGCAACGTCGTGCTCGGCCTGTTGAGCGAGCAGCGCAAGCAGCCGCTGACACAACGCGGAGCGCTCAACCCGCGTTGGCTCGAGCGCATCGGCAGCTCGCGCGAGGGTACGTTCTACGACGGCACGGACCTCATCGTGTGGAAGCGCTCGCTGCAGGGGGACTACGTGGCGCTGGCCGCGATCGGACGCAACCGTATCGAGCAGGATCAGCGGCGCATCGTACTGGTGCTGCTGCCGGTCGGGGCCGCGGCGGCGGCGCTGCTGGTGCTGGTTGCGGTACGCCTGGCGCGCTTCGAGACCTCGATGCCGCGGCTGCTGCGCAATGCTCTCAAGACATCGGAGTTGTTTCTCGTCTACCAGCCCATCGTGAGTCTCGAGACACGCGCCTGGGTGGGCGCCGAGGCGCTGCTGCGCTGGCGGCGGCCGAACGGTGAGCTCATCGGACCGGACCTGTTCATCCCGATTGCCGAGAGCACGCGTCTCATGGGGCGGATCACGGAAGCGGTCCTGAAGATCTTCGAGAGCGAGGCCGGCGAACTGTTGCGGGCGCGGAGCGATTTCCACATCTCGCTGAACCTCTCCACCGAGGACATCGGCAATCCGGAGATCGTCGACCGGCTGCGCGCCATGATCGCCCGCATGGGGATTGCCGGCAGCAGCCTGCACGTCGAGGCGACCGAGCGGGTGTTCATGAATATCGAGGCGAGCCGCCGCAACATCCGCCAGCTGCGCGCCGCCGGCATCCAGGTCGCGATCGACGACTTCGGCACCGGCTACTCGAGCCTTTCGTACCTGCACAATCTCGAGGTCGACCGGCTGAAGATCGACAAGTCGTTCGTCGACACCATCGGCACCGAGGCGGTCACGAGCCAGGTCGTGCGCCACATCATCGAGATGGCCAAGTCGCTCAACATGCAGATGATCGCCGAGGGCGTCGAGACCGCGGCACAGGCGAAGTTCCTGCGTTCCCACGGCGTGCAGTACGCCCAGGGATGGCTGTTCTCCAAGCCCATCAGCATGAAGGAGCTCATGGCGCAGCTGCTCGGCGAGGGTGGGCCGCGCGCGGGGGACTAGCGTAAGATGCCGTACCCCAGGCGGGTGTAGTTCAATGGTAGAACTGCAGCTTCCCAAGCTGCTAACGTGGGTTCGATTCCCATCACCCGCTCCAATCCCGGCCATCAAAGGCCAGCACCAGCTAAGACGATTCTGATCGGCGAGGAGCGAAGTTCTTCGCGGGCGTTGGCTTGTATTGGCCAATCTTCACACGCACGCCGGTCAATGACCGGAGTCGACCCTCCAGAGACATCACGATCGCTCGTTTACTGCCATTCAAGAGGAATGAAGCGGACATTGGCCACACGATCAGTCAATCCCGGTCAACGCTAGCTGCCATTGAGCTAAGCTTCCGCCCACGGAGGCGAGGAGAAGACCTCCAGGGTCGTGGGTGTCGAGGGGAGTCCTGTGGTGATCGAGCCGACGCCAAAGCACGGATGGCGGGCAGGACACGGCGATAGCCGTCGCAGTCAATATGCCGCCGACGAGCGCTCGCGAACTGCCGTGATCTCCGCAACCATGTAGCTCGCGGGGACCATCAGCGTCGGATCCGGATACTGCATTTCGGTGAAGCCGAGCCGTTCGTAAAGACGGGCGGCGCGGGGATTGCTCGTAGAAACGAACAGAGAGCATTCGGTCGTTCCGAGGGCGGTACTGCCACAATCGAGAAGCGCGACAATGAGGCGCGTGCCATGACCCTTGCCGCGTTCCGCCGGGGCTACGGCCAATCGGGCGAGGTGGCAGCGGCCGGCTCTCAAGTAGTACTGGCCGAAGGCCAGCAGCCGATCGTCGTCGCAATAACTGTACGACGGCAGGGTTTGCAGCTGCGCGTCTTCGAGGAACGATTGCTCGGAGAACGGGAATCGGAACTCGGGACCACCCCAGTTCCGGCAGCTCTGCTGGTCCGGGAACCAACTCATCATCACGTGCAGATCTGCAGGGGTGACGGGACGAAGCGTCATGCTGCGGCGATCATCGAATGGGCGTTTCTTTCGTCTCATCCGCGTGGCAGCCGTACTCCGCTCGCGACTGCACAGCTATCGTCCCCTGGGTTGTCGGAACCGCATATGCAAAGAAGCT
>DASPSF010000088.1:0-6752 GCA_035624075.1 Steroidobacteraceae bacterium
CTGGGCGGCTGCGCCGCCGCTGGCGGCGGTCTGGGCCGGCAGTGCCGCCGGCAGGAGCAATGTGCCGCAAAACGTGAGCCACGCCGTGAGCGGCGCGCGTGTGTTCTTGTCCATCGTGATCCCCCCGAGACATTATTCAACAAGCGTTGAGAATATATTCAACAACCGTTGAAACCGTCAAGGCGGCATGGAATGTGGGAAACTGTCGGGGGGTCACAACCCGTGTTGCAGCGCACCAGAATGAAGAAGAAGACCGCCGACCGGCCGGCCAAGGAGCGCATCCTCGACGCCGCCGAGCAGCTGTTCGCGCAGCGCGGTTTCTACGGCGTCTCGCTGCGCGACATCACCCAGGCGGCGGGGGTGGACGTCGCGCTGGTGAGCTACCACTTCGGCGGCAAGCGCGAGCTGTTCACCGCGGTGTTCGAGCGGCGCGCCGAGGTCCTCAACCGCGAGCGCCTGGAGCTCCTCGAGGACGTGCGGCGCCGCGCGCTGCCGGGGCTCCCCTCGCTCGAGGCGATCGCCAACGCTTTCTTCGAGCCGCTGCTCGAGCGCTCGGCGCGCGGCGGGCCCGGCTGGAAGAGCTACTTCGCGCTGGTCGCCTACGTGAACAACTCGCCCGAATTCGGCCCGATGATGATGACGCGCCACTTCGACCCGCTGGTCGAGAGATTCATCGCCGTGCTGTGCGAGGCCCTGCCCGGATGCCCGCCGCGCGAGGTCTACTGGGGCTACCAGTTCCTCACCGGCGCGCTCACGCTGACCTTCGCCGAGACCGGCCGCCTCGACAAGCTCTCCGGGGGCCTGTGCCGCTCGTCGGACCTCGACAGCGTGCGTGAGCGGCTGGCGCCGTACGTCGCGGCCGGCTTCCGCGCCCTGTGCGAGCGCGCGCTGGCGGTCCGTCCGAAGCCGGTGCGGGCGGCGGCGCGCGGGTCGCGCCGCCGCCGATGAAATACCGTCACAGCTTCCACGCCGGCAACTTCGCCGACGTGCACAAGCACGTGACGCTGCTCGCCCTGCTCGCGGCACTCGGCAGGAAGGAGAAGGGCTTTCTCTATTTCGACACGCACGCGGGCCGCGGCGCTTACGACCTCTCCGGTGGCAGCGCCGAGTCCGCGGCCGGCATCGGGCGCTTCCTCGCGAGCGAGCCGCGCGCCGGGGAGCTGCGCAATTACGCCACGCTGCTCGCGCGGCTGCGCACGGCGCGCGGCTCAAGCCACTTCTACCCGGGCTCTCCGCTGCTCGCGCTCGCGCAGCTGCGGCCGCAGGACCGCGCGGTGTTCGTCGAATGGCAGGCAGCCGAGGCGCAGGCGCTGAAGGCGGCGGTCGCGGAGGCGCGGCCGCGCGTGCGCATCAAGCACGGCGATGGCCTCCAGCTGCTGCGCGCGGCGCTGCCGCCGCCCGAGCGGCGCGCGCTGATCTTCATCGATGCGCCGTTCGAGGAGACACGCGAGGAGTTCACGCGGGTCACGGCCGCGGTCGCCGACGGGCTGCGGCGCTTTGCGACCGGAGTGTTCGCCCTGTGGTATCCGATCAAGGAGCAGCGCGTCACGGCGGCCTGGCACACCGAGTTCTCGCGCGCCGTCGCCGCGCCGGCACTCGCCGCAGAGCTGTGGCTGTATCCGCGCGACTCGCGCGTTTCGCTGAACGGCTCGGGGCTGCTGATCGCGAATCCGCCCTTTCAGATCGAGGAACGCATGCGCGCGTGGCTGCCGGAGCTGGCCACGGCGTTCGGCGCCGGAGCTTCGGGAGGCACAGAGGTGCGGATGCTGTCACAATAGGTTAAATGAACGCCGCACCCGATTCCTACGGAGTCGTCGGGCATCCGATCGGCCACAGCCTGTCGCCGTTCATTCACGGCATGTTCGCGCGCGAGACCGGGCAGGCCATGAATTATCGCCTCTACGACGTGTCCGCGAGCGAGTTCGCGGGGTTCGTCGCCGGCTTCTTCGACCGCGGCGGCCGCGGCCTCAACGTCACGGTGCCGCACAAGATCGCGGCGGTGGAGGCGGCCAACGAGCTCTCCGGGCGCGCCGCGCACGCCGCCTCGGTGAATACCCTGGCGCTGCGCGACGACGGCACCATTTTCGGCGACAACACCGACGGCGTGGGCCTGGTGCGCGACCTGTGCGATAACCTCGGGCTCGTGATCACCAACCGGCGCATCCTCATCATCGGCGCCGGCGGCGCCACCCGCGGCGTGCTCGCCCCGCTCCTCGGCCTCTCGCCCACGATCGTGGTCATCGCCAACCGTACACCCGACCGCGCCGCCTCGCTCGCCGCCGCCTTCTCAGACCTCGGCGCCACGCACGGCGTCGGCTTCGAGGACATCGGCACCGAGCCCTACGACTTCATCATCAACGCCACCTCGGCCAGCCTCTCGGGCGAGATGCCGCCGGTGCCCGCGGGGGCCGTCGGCCGCACGACGGTGTGCTACGACCTCGCTTACGGCCGCGCGGCGACCGCCTTCGTCGACTGGGCCCGGGCGCGCGGCGCCGCGCAGGCGCTGCAGGGCTGGGGCATGCTGGTCGAGCAGGCGGCGGAGTCGTTTCGGCTCTGGCGCGGCATCCGCCCCTCGACGGCCACGGTGCTCGCGGCGCTCAAGGAGCGGTCGGCGAGCCTCTGAGCGCCGCGGCCTCCGTTCAATCGAAACGCAGGGACGAACGCCGCCCTGGGATTAGCTCGGTCGAGCGGATGCGCTGCAGCCAGGCCGCAGCCTCCTTGAAGCCCTCGGGCAGGAGGCCGTAGAGCCGCTCCGGGCCCTCTTTCCAGCTGCGCAGCAGGCCGCTCTCCTCGAGGACCCGCAGGTGATGGAGCACTGCCGATGGCCCAAGGGGGAAGATGTTCCGGAACTCGATCAAGCGCACGTCGCCGTCCTGCAGGGCCTGGAGGTACCAGCGCCGCGTGGGATCGGCGAGCGCCCGAAACTTGGGACTGAGGGTGTCCTTCAGCACGGGCTCAGTATGAGCCGGAGCGTGTGTGGTTCAATTCCCCATATGTTCGATAATCATCGAACTTTGGTCCTGGAAGGCCTCGTACAGGGGCTCCCGGAGGCAATGTTCGATGCCCGTAGAACTCTGGGTCCTTGAGCCCCTCTACAGGGGCTCCCGGAGGTGAAGTTCGATGACTATCGAACTTGTGCCCCAGGGAACATCACGCGCGCTGCCTCCGATGCCTGACTACCGCATCGTGACCAATTCCTCCGCGCTGGTCGGATGGATCGCCACGGTGTCGTCGAAGTCCTTCTTGGTGGCGCCCATGCGCACCGCCACGGCGAATCCCTGCAGCATCTCGTCCGCCCCCGGCCCCACGACGTGCAGCCCTACGATGCGCTGCTCGGGGCCAAGGGTCACAAGCTTCATCTCGGTGCGCGGCTTGGCCGCCGTGACCGCGTGATAGAGCGGCACGAAGCTCGAGCGGAAGACCCGGACATCGTCGTTGCCGAAGCGCGCCCGGGCCGCTGGCTCGGTCAGGCCCACCGTGCCGATCGGCGGATGCCCGAAAATCACTGTCGGGATGATCTCGTAGTCGAGATGCCGCGCCGCCTGACCTCCAAATACGCGATCGGCGAGGCGCCGGCCGGCGGCGATCGCGACCGGAGTGAGCTGTGCGCGCCCGGCGACGTCGCCCACCGCGTAGATGCCCGCGGCGCTCGTCGCCTGATACATGTCGGTGGCGATGAAGCCGCTGGCATCGAGCCTTACGCCGGCACGCTCGAGGGCGAGATCCGCGACGCTGGCGCTCCGGCCCACGGCCCACACCAGGCAGTCGAAGGCCCCGATGCGGCGGCCGTCGGCGAAGGTCGCGATGAGCGCGCCGTCGGCGTTGCGCCCGATCGAGCCGGGCTTGATGTCGGTCACCACCGTGACGCCCGCCTCGCGCAGCATCGTAAGGGTCGCCTCGCCGATCATCGGGTCGAAGGTGCGTAGCGGCGTCGGACCGCGCAACGCGAGCGAGGTCTCGGCGCCGAGGCCCGCAAAGATCCCGCTGAGCTCGACCGCGATGTAGCCGCCGCCCGCGACCAGGACGCGCCGTGGGAGCGCCTCGAGCTCGAAGAAGCCGTCGGAGGTGATCCCGAGCTCCGCCCCCGGGATGCGCGGCACCTGCGGGTGCCCGCCGGTTGCGATGATGACGTGCGGCGCGGTGAGGGTGCGGCCGGCGGCACCCACCCTGTGCGCATCGAGGAAGCTCGCGCGGCCGCGCAGGAGCTCGACGTTGCGCCGCGCGAGGTTGGCCGCGTAGATGTCGTTGAGCTTCGCGACATAGGCGTCGCGCCGCTGCTTGAGCGAGCGCCAGTCGTGGCCCGCCCCCGCGGCTGCGAAACCGTACTCCGGGGCATCGTGCAGCGCGCCGCCGAGCTCGGCTGCGTTCCACATGATCTTCTTGGGCACGCAGCCGACGTTCACGCAGGTGCCGCCGAGGCGGCCCGACTCGATGATCGCGGCGCGGGCGCCGTATTCGGCCGCCCGCTGCGCCGCTGCGAGCCCTCCGCTGCCGCCGCCGATCACCACCAGGTCGAATTTCTCGTCCATAAGCACCTCGGACTGCCATGTTATATGAGGAGCCGCGGGTACAATGGCGCTACCGATGGACAACCCTTTACTTGGCCAGGATCCACTGCCGCGCTTCGTGCAGATCCGCCCCGAGCACGTGGAGCCCGCGGTACGCGAGCTGCTCGAGCGCAACCGCGCGCGCATCGGCGAGCTCGCCGCCCTCCCCAAGCCCACCTTCGCGACGCTGATCGAGCCCCTCGAGGAGCTGCAGCACGGCATCACCCGCACCTGGTCCCCGGTGAGCCATCTGAACGCGGTGCTCAATTCAGATGCCCTGCGGACCGGCTACAACGCCTGCCTGCCGCTGCTCTCGGCCTACCAGACCGATCTGGCGCAGAGCGAGCCGCTGTTCCGCGCCTACCGCACCATCGCCGAGCGTGACGCCGCCGCGCTCGCACCGGTGCAGCGCCAGGTGATCGAGCACGCGGTGCGCGACTTTCGCCTCGCCGGCGTCGCCCTGCCGGCCGAGAAGAAGGCGCGCTTCAAGACCGTGATGCAGGAGCTGACCCAGCTGCAGGCGAAATTCGAGGAGAACGTGCTGGATGCGGCCAACGCCTGGAGCTGGCACGTCACCGATCCCGAGGACCTCCGCGGCCTCAACGAGATGCTGATCGAGCTGGCCGCGCGCCGCGCCCGCGAGCGCGACGCAAAAGGCTGGATTCTCACCCTCGACCAGCCCACCTATGTCGCGGTGCTGACGGATGCCGAATCCGGCAGTCTGCGCCGCGCCTTCTACGAGGCCTGGACTACGCGCGCCTCGGACCGCGGGCCGGGCGCCGGCCGCTGGGACAATTCCGCCGTGATGGAGGAGATCCTGCGCCTGCGGCACGAGGCCGCGCGGCTGCTCGACTTCCCGAACTACGCCGAATACGCGCTCGCGACCCGCATGGCGCGCAGCGTCGGCGAGGTGCTCGAGTTCCTGCACGAGCTGGCGCGCTCGGCACGTCCCGCCGCGGTGACCGAATTCGCCGAGCTCGAGGAATTCGCGCACGCGAGGCTCGCGGCCTGGGACGTGGGCTTCTACTCCGAGCGGCTGCAGCGCGCGCGCTTCGCGGTGTCGCAGGAGGAGCTGCGCCCCTACTTCCCGCTACCGAGGGTGCTCGGCGGGCTGTTCGCGGTCGCGGAGCGCCTCTTCGGTGTGCGCATCCGCGAGCGCTCCGGCGTCCCGGCCTGGCACGAGGACGTGCGTTTCTTCGACATCGAGGGCGCGGGCGGCGCGCGGGTCGGCAGCTTCTACCTCGACGCCTATGCGCGCCCCAACAAGCGCAGCGGCGCCTGGATGGACGAGTGCGTCGGCCGCAAGCGCCTCGCCTCGGGGGCAGCGCTCCCGGTCGCGTATCTGGTGTGCAATTTCCTTCCCCCCGGTGCGGGCAAGCCGGCGCTCCTCACCCACGACGACGTGGTGACGCTGTTCCACGAGTTCGGCCACGGACTGCATCACCTCCTCACCCGAGTCGACTACCCGAGCCTCGCCGGCATCAACGGCGTCGCCTGGGACGCGGTCGAGCTGCCGAGCCAGTTCCTCGAGAACTACGCCTGGCACCCGGAGGTGCTGCAGCAGATCTCGGGCCACTTCGAGAGCGGCGCGGTGCTGCCCGAGGAGATGCAGTCGCGCCTGATCGCCACGCGCAGCTTCCAGGCGGGGCTGGCGATGATGCGGCAGCTGGAATTTGCGCTGTTCGATTTCCGCCTGCACACCGAGTACTCGCCCGAGCGCGGCGGCCGTGTGCTCGAGATCCTCGCCGAAGTGCGCCGCGAGGTCGCGGTAGTGCCGGTGCCGGAGTGGAACCGCTTCCCGCACAGCTTCGGCCACATATTCGCGGGCGGCTACGCGGCCGGCTACTACAGCTACAAGTGGGCGGAAGTGCTGGCGGCGGATGCCTTCGCGGCCTTCGAGGAGAGCGGCGTGTTCGATCGCGGCACGGCGCAGCGCTTCCTCGATGCGATCCTCTCCCGGGGCGGCAGCCGCGATGCGCTCGAGGCCTTCATCGAGTTTCGCGGCCGCACGCCCGACGTGCGGGCGCTCCTCAAGCAGCACGGCATCCTGGCCGCGGGCGAGCTGGTCGCTTGAGCCGGGCGCTCGCGGCGGGACTGCTGTCACTCGCGCTCGCGGCGCACGCGCGGGCGCAGGCACCGCCCGAAACCCCGCCCCCCACCGAGACCCCGACCGAGACGGAAGCCGCCGCGCCCCCGCCCGCAGCC
>DASPSF010000091.1:0-4045 GCA_035624075.1 Steroidobacteraceae bacterium
CGCCGCCATCGCGTCCTCGCCGAACTCGCGCGGACTGAGCCGCGCGCCCTCGGCCGAGCGCGCCATGAAGTGGCGGGCGAGCAGCGGGATGTCCTCGCGCCGCTCGTGCAGCGGCGGCACGCGCAGCGGCACCACGGCGAGGCGATAGAAGAGATCCTCGCGGAAACGGCCGGCGGCGATTTCGAGCGCGAGGTCGCGGTTGGTCGACGCGATGACGCGCACGTCGACCTCGACCCGGCCGCCGCCAACGCGCTCGAAGGTCTGCTCCTGGAGCGCGCGCACGATCTTGCCCTGGGTCTCCAACGGCATGTCGGCGACCTCGTCGAGGAAGAGGGTGCCGCCATGCGCCTGCTCGAAGGTGCCGACCTTGCGCGGGCTGTCCGGCGCCGCGGCGCCGGTCTCGGCGCCGAACAGCTCGATCTCGAGCCGCTCCGGCCGCATGGTGGCGCAATTGAGCACCACCAGCGGACCCCGCGCGCGGCGCGAGCGCAGGTGAAGCTGGCGCGCCACCACCTCCTTGCCGGAGCCGGGCGGGCCGGAGATGAGGATGCGGCTGCCGGTGGGCGCGGCGCGCTCGACCTGCTGGCGAAGCTGGCCGATGGCGTAGGAGACGCCGACCAGCTCCTCATCGCCGCCGGCGCGCAGCCGCAGCTCCTCGTTCTCGCGCCTCAAGCGCGCCGCCTCGATGGCGCGCTCGGCGACCAACAGCAGCCGGTCGGATTTGAACGGCTTCTCGATGAAATCGTAGGCGCCGATCTTGATGGCGGCGACCGCGGTCTCGATGGTGCCGTGGCCGCTGATCATCACCACCGGCAGGCTCGGCAGCTCGCGGCGGATGATCTTGAGGATCTCGAGCCCGTCGAGCTCGCTGCCTTGCAGCCAGATGTCGAGCACCACCAGCGTCGGCTGGCGCGAGTGGACGGCGGCGAGCGCCTGGGCGCTGTTGCCGGCCTCGCGCGTCTCATAGCCCTCGTCCCTGAGGATGCCGCACATCAGCATGCGGATGTCGGCTTCGTCGTCGACGACTAGGATTTCATGTGCCATGGACGGCGGCCCTTGCTACGGCGTCGGGAGCGTCTTCGGCCGCGGCTGTCGCGGCGCGCGGCTCGCCGCGGTGGAAGACGAGCATCACCCGCGCGCCGCCCCCCTCGCGGTCTTCCAGCAACAGCTCGCCGCGGTGATCTTCCATGATCTTCTTGACGATGGCGAGGCCGAGCCCGGTTCCCTTGGCGCGCGTCGTCACGTAAGGCTCGGTCAGCCGCTCGCGTCCTTCCTGCGGCAGGCCGCGGCCGTTGTCCTCGACGACGAGCGCGGTCTGGCCCGGCCCCTCGACGATCCTGACGGCGATCTCGCCCGGCGGCGCGTCGGCCTCGCGCGCCTGGATCGATTCGGCGGCGTTCTTGAGCAGGTTGATCATCGCCTGGCTCACCTGGCGCGCGTCGCAGGAAAGCCGCAGCGCCGGCGGGATGTCGAGCGTGAAGCGGATCTCCGGCGCCGCCGTCCGTTGCAGGAACACCGCCTGGCGCACGAGGTCGACGAGGTCCTCGTCGCGGATGACCGGCGTCGGCATGCGCGCGAAGGAGGAGAACTCGTCGACCATCCGGCCGATGTCGCCGACGTGGCGGATGATCGTGTCGGTGCAGGTGGCGAAGGTGTCGGGATCGTTGCGGATGTCCTTGGCGTATTTGCGCTTCAGGCGCTCGGCCGAGAGCTGGATCGGGGTCAGCGGGTTCTTGATCTCGTGCGCGATGCGCCTCGCCACGTCGGCCCAGGCGGCCTTGCGCTGCGCCAGCAGCAGCTCGGTGATGTCGTCGAAGGTGACGATGTAGCCCCTCACATCGCCCTCGGCGCGCTCGGCGGCGATGCGCACCAGCAGCGTCTGCGCGCGGCCGCGGCGCACCACCTGCACCTGCGATTGCGCAAGGCGCTCGGGGCGGCGGCTCGCCTCCTCGAACAGCGCCGCCATCTCCGGCACCGCCTCGGCGAGATCCTGGCCGATCGACTGGTCGAGATCGGTGCCGAGCAGCAGCGAGGCCGAGCGGTTCGGCAGATTGACGCGGCCCTGGTGGTCGAGGCCGATGACGCCGGCGGAGACGCCGGCGAGCACCGTCTCGGTGAAGCGCCGGCGCTCGTCGAGCTGGCGATTGGCCTCGATCAGCTCGCTCTGTTGCGCCTGAAGCTGATGCGTCATGCGGTTGAAGGCGCGCGACAGCGAGCCGAACTCCACGTCGTCGCCGCCCTCCGGCACGCGCGCGGCGAGATCGCCCGAGCGCACCTGCTCGGCGGCGACGACCAGCGAGCTGATCGGCCGCGCGAGCTTGGTCGCGAGGCTGAGGCCCACCCAGACGGCGCCGGTCAGCAGCAGCACGCCGACGGCGAGGAACAGCAGCGAGAAGGCGATCTGGAAGGAGGAGCGCTCGCCTTCCATGCGCTCGTATTGCGCGACGGCGCGCTGCGTCTGCTCCATGTGATTGAGCACGGTGGGATCGACGAAGCGGCCGACGTAGAGATAGACGGCGCCGAAGGCCGGCAGCCGCATCAGCGCGCGCACGCGGTCGTCGTTGTCGCTAGTCATCACCGCGACGTCGCCGGTATCCGCCTGGCGCATCGCCCAGTCCGGCACGGGCTCAAGCAGCAGCGACAGGCTGAAGCCGGTGCGCGCCAGCAGCCTGCCGTCGCGGTCGAAGACCATCGCCTCGGTGAGCGAGCGCAGCGCCGCCTGCGCCGCCACCATCTGGCTCAGGCGCTGCGGGTTGACGCTGAGAAAGACGGCGTCGCGGTCGAGGTCGTTCGCCATGCTGACGACGTCGGCGCGGATGGTCTGCTGGTGCTCGTGGAGATAGGCCTCGGCCACCGCCAGCGAGCCCGAGAGCGCGGTGCGCACGCGCTCGCTGAACCAGGCCTGGACGCCGAAATTGAACAGCAGGTAGGAGAAGACCGCGACGACGATGGTCGGGATCACGGCGACGACGCTGAACAGGATGACGAGCCGGACGTGCAGGCGCGAGCCCGCGAGGCCGCGCCGCCGCTCGGTCCAGACCTGCACCACGCGCCAGACGACGATGGCGCAGAGCGGCAGCACCAGCAGCAGGTTGAGCAGCAGGAAAAGCTGGTCCATCGACGGCGCGCGATGGCCGCCGAACGGCGGCAGGCCGCGCAGCGCCAGATAGGACGCGACCACCGAGGCCAGCGCCGCCCCCGCCAAGGCGAAAGCGACTTTGCGCACCAGGCTCACCCGGCCGGCCCAGAGCATCAGCTTCCGCGATACGCTCATCGGCGCTTCATTGGCGCTTCGGTCTCCCCGCACGCAAGCGCATGCGCATGCAATGTCATTTTAGGCTCCGGCCAGCGGCGATGTCCAATCAGCGCCAGACTCGCATTGACGGCGGCAGTCGAGAGGTTCAGACTGGCGCCGTTGTCAACCTCGTGGAGGATGCCCCAAGAGCATGACTCCGCCCGGCTGTAACGAGGTGCCGATCACTTGGCGTCGGTAACCTTACGTCAAAGCCCAAGACAAGGCTCGGCATTCCGAGCGCGGACAGTACGCTGTTCCGCAATGGACCCCCGCGAGTCACGCCGTGGCGCTGAGCGGGGGTCTTGCGTGAAACGGCGTCGAAGTATTTGGCATCCGCCGCAGCCTGATATTCCGCCCCCCTCTTAAGAAGCTTTCTTAAGAAGCTTCCAGAATCTTCCCCTCTCCGCCCTTGGGGGCGGAGAGGCAGGGTGAGGTGGGGGCTTCGCGGGCTTGGCGGATAACCTTCAGGACACCATCGAGATTGTCGAGCACGTCGCTGTTCCGGAACCGGGCGACGCGATAGCCGTGACGAGCAAGCGCAAGACATTCCCGGCAAAATATGTGAATGCAACAGCCTGCGGCGGACAGAGCCGGCTCTACTTCAAGCTGCGCGCCACGTCGATGTCCAATTCGCGGATCTTCTTGCGCAGCGTGTTGCGGTTGAGGCCCAGAAGCTGCGCCGCCTTGAGCTGGTTGCCGCGCGTGGCGCCGAGCGTCAAAAGGATCAGCGGACGCTCCACCTCGCGCAGC
>DASPSF010000092.1:0-50900 GCA_035624075.1 Steroidobacteraceae bacterium
AGCTGCCCGAGCGGATTGATGCTCTTCATCAGGTTCTCGTGGGCGCGCTCTCCCCACAGCAGCTTGATGTACTTGGTGGCGGTGGCGAGGGTCGCGGCCGGCACGAGGTCGGCGAGCAGCTCCTCGAAGGGCAGGCCTGCGAACTGCTTCTTGCCGAACTGCCGCGTCAGCGCCTCCGACCACACCGAGCCGATGCGGTAGTCGGCGTCGAGCAGGAAGAAGCCCTCGCGCACCGTCTTGAGGATGTCGCGCGTCTGCTCCTGCGCCTCGCGGGCGGTACGCTCGTGGCGCGAGCGGGTGAACTGAAACCAGGCGGCCGCGGCCGCCAGCACCAGGGCGGCCAGCACGCCGATCGACAGCAGCGTGCGCAGGTGCGCCGCGGCGTCGGAGGCGTCGCGCTGCAATGAGGTGGCGAGCGTCACCAGCTGGGCCTGCAGCACCCTGGCGTTGTCGGTCGCGAACAGCTGGGCGCGCTTCACCTCGGCGTAGTGCGCCCGTCCCTCGTGCGACAGCGCGCTGCCCGAGCTATCCGAGTCGACGTACGGCTGGGCGTTGAAGCTGACCACGGGCTCGAGCACCGGGCCGTACTCGTGCCACAGCTGCAGCGCTCGCGTGAGCTCGGCCGAGTGGACGTAGCCGGCGGCGTTGAGCTCCTTCAGCTGCCGGTCGAAGCGGCGCACGGTGCCCTGCAGGTCCTCGAGCGCCTGGCCGGAGTAGGCACGCGCCTCGAGCCGGTCGCGCAGCGAGGTGAGCTGCTGGGTGATGTCGTCGGGGTAGTTCTGCAGCGCGCTCGCCGTCTGCAGCGCGTTGATGTTGGTGCGCATCTGCGTCGCCAGGCGGAAGCCGACGAACAGCACCGCGCCCATGACGAGTGTCAGCACCGTGCCGACACCGGCGGTGACGAGTTGGCGACGACGTTCGGTGCCGCTCAGGATCATCAGGGCTTCTCCGGTTCTACTTCTTCGGCAGCTCGAAGCGCACCAGCGTCTTGGTCGGCACTTCGACCGCCGCGCCGTTGACTATCACCGGCGCATACTTCCAGCGCTTCACTGCACTCATCGCGGCGTGATCGAACACACCGGGGGGCGACGACTGCAGCACCTGCAGGTCGCTGGTGTTGCCCTTGGCGTCGACGGTGAAGGACAGGAGCACGCTCCCGGAGACGCCCTTGGCGAGGGCGCTCTGCGGATACTCGGGAGCCACGCTCTTCACGGGCTTGAGGCTCGCGGCGAGGGTCGCCGGGTCGACATTAGCCCCGCTCTTGCCCGAGCCGAGCTGCTGCACGGCCTGGAGATCCCTGGCGTCGGCGCCGAAGCGGCGCGCCTGCGCGAGGTCCTGATCGGCGTTCTTGCCGGACTGCACGGCGGCGCGGGCCCGGTCGAGGAGCAGCTTCGCCAGATCGCGGCTCACCGTGGCGAGTGAGGCGTTGTCCGGATCGGCCGACTGCAGCTGCGTCAGGTAATAGACGGCGCTGTCCTGGGCGGGATCGGTAAGACGGCCGTCGCGCAGGCGCTCGCGCGCGAGCTGCGCCAGGCGATCACCCTCGGCGCGGGCGGCCCTGGCCTGGGCGCCGGCCAGGTCGTGCTGGAAGGCGCTGATTTCGGCGGCCGATGCGCCGACGGCACGCGCCTCGTTGAGCCAGCGGTCCGACTCGGCGGCGTTGCGGGCGATCCCGGCCTCGTGCGCCTTGCGCAGGTAGGCGCTCACCAGGTCGTGCTGGGCGCGCGCCGTGCTCGGGCTCGACGGATAAGACGAGAGCAGCTGCCGCAGGTAGTACCTGGCGCTGTCGTCCGCGGGGTCGACCAGCTTGCCGTCATGCATGCGGTCCTCGACCAAGCCTGCGAGGCGCTGCACTTTGGCGTCATCCTGGCGCCGCGCCAGATCGCTCTTCCACTTGGCGAGCTGCTCGGCGGTCAGGACGCCCGATTGCTGTGCCTGCTTGAGGAGCGCGGCGGCGCGGTCGAGGTTGAGCTCGGCGACCGCCTTGCTGATCTGGGCATTGGCGAGCCGCGCGCCGAGCTCCGCGACCCGCGGATCTTCGGGCACCGCCGCCTTGAAGTTGGCGAAGTTCTGCGCCGCCTCGTCGAGGTGGCCGGCGTTGAGCGACTCGTCGAAGCGGCCGGCGAGCACGCCGGCGACGCGCTGCAGGCCGTCGCGCGCCTCGCCGTTGGCGGCATCGGCGGCCACGGCGGAGCGGTAGTAGAGCAGGGCGTTGTCGCCGGCAGGCTCGGTGTAGCGGCGCTCGCGCATCGCGAGACGCGCCTTCTCGTTGAGCTCGTCCACCTTACCGTGCACGATCGAGAGGTCCGCGCTCGGCGCGGCCGGCAACGCCGCTTCCGGAGCCTGCGCCGGCGCCGCCGCGGGCGCCTCGTGGAGAGGAGCCGCGGGAGCCGGGGCCGGCGCCACGCCGTTGCCGCGCGTGAAGTACCAGGCGCCGGCTGCGAGCGCCGCCACCGCCACGAGCGCCGCGGCGATCATGAGAGTGCGGTTCCTGCCGCCGCTCATGCCCGGAACCTTGAGGGCTGCGGCGCTGCGCGTGGATTCGAGCTCGAACTCGGCTTCCGCGGCCTGCACCGGTGCCGCCGCGGCCGCGCTCGGTTTCCTGCGGGCGGCCGCTTCCCCGATCACGTTGGCGAACACGGCGTGGGTCTTGCGCGCATCGACCGGCGAGGCGGGGAGGACTGCGAAAACTTTCGAGCCTTTGACGGCCGCAGCCATCTGCCGCTCGAGCGTCTCGGGGGCGAATACCAGGATCACCGCGTGCGGGGCGCGGCCCTGCACGGCATCGACCGCCGGGCGAACTTCGTTGACCTGTAGAGCATCGATGACCAGCACCTGGCCGCGCCTGGCGGGGGAGCCGAGGCTCTCGAGCGCGGCCGCGACTGAATCCACCGGGCGGATCGAAGCCTGGCCGGCCAGTGCCTGACCGAGCTCGAGCAGGAAATCGTCGCGGGTGGTGATGGCGGTGACGTCGACCGCAGGCTGCGTGCTCGCCGGAGCACCGCCGGCGCCCGCCGGCGCTGCCGCGGCGGGATTACGCGATGATCTGGATGCTGCACTGGCCACGTGGCGTGTCTCCCACCTTATTGCTGTCACTGACGAAGCTAAAGAGTCCTCTCCGTCCGTGAAGTGAGGCCGCCGCGATCACTCAAAAGCGCAGCGCGCGACTCCTCGCCGATGGAGGATATGTAGCGTGGGAACAGGCGCAGTGCGTCAGTTCACAATAACGACAGGGCGCGTCGGGGTGCGGCGACGGCGATGGCCAAAGTCAGAGCCACTGCTCGCTTCCCGGCAAAGGGCGGAAAAACGGCCTGCGCGCAGCGGCGCCAGGCTGCGCGAGACCATGGCGCGCAGGACCGGCAGGTACCCGGGCCGGCCCCCGGAAAACGCCGGTGCCGCTAAATTTCCCGCTCCGGGCGAGACGCGTGCCGGCGGGGTCTCGCTTCGGTCCCCCGAGCTTTGCAATCAGCCACTTAAGCCGTGTCACCGGTCCCGGCCGCCGCGCTCTGCCTCGCGTGGTGGCGGCCCAGGCCTCTGGTGTGAACAATCCGTTGCTGTGACACTCTTAACGTAATCAGTCCGCGAGGATTGGAAGGCCGTCACTTTTTGTGGGGCACGTTGGGACTAAGTTAAGAGCCCAGGCGGATCGGTCGGCGAGTGCCGGCCTCCAGGGACTGGAACTATGAGCTCAACGGAGGGTAAGGACGATGCGACCACTCGGAGCTGACTCGGAATCTTCTCACGGCACAAGTGCCACCTTCATCGACACCCTGAGTTCGTTCAGCAAGCTGCACCGCGCGCAGCGCTGGGAGGGGACCTTCGGGGAATTTCTCGGCAACATTCTGCCGGGCAGTGCGAGCGCGCTGGCGCGCTCGAGCCACGAATACATCTGGGACATGCTGCGCTGGCACGGCCGCACGGCCTCTGCCGAGGCGCCCGAGAACGCCCGCGCCCGTGAGCTCTTCAAGCACGAGTTGTTCGGTATCGACGAGCCGCTGTCGCGGGTGGTCGATTACTTCAAGGCGGCCGCCGCGGGCTCCGACGTCGGGCGGCGCCTGCTGCTGATGCTCGGACCGCCCTCGGGCGGCAAGTCGACCGTGGCGATCCTGATCAAGCGCGGGCTCGAGGAGTACAGCCGCACCGACGAGGGCGCGCTGTACGCGATCCGCGGCTCGCCGCTGCGCGAGAACCCGCTCAACCTCATTCCGACCAGCCTGCGCGCCGAGTTTCGCCAGCGCTATGGCATCACCGTGCAGGGCGAGCTCTCGCCCTGGGCGCGGGACTTCGTCGAGCGCGAGTACGAGGGCGACTTCGTGCGCGTGCCGGTCGAGCGCGTGTTCCTCGCCGAGGCCTCGCGCGTCGGCATCGGCACCTATGCGCCGCACGATCCGACCACGGCCGATATCGCCGACCTGGTCGGCTCGGTGGACCTCGCCAAGGTCGCGCAGATCGGCGATGAGGGCGACCCGCGCGCCTGGTCGTGGTCGGGCGCGGTGTACGCCGCGAGCCGCGGCGTGCTCGAGATGATCGAGATCCTCAAGGTCAAGCGCGAGTTCCTCTATCTGCTGCTGACCCTTACCCAGGAGAAGAACGTCAAGGTATCGCGCTTCCCGCTGATCCACCTCGACGAGACCATCCTGGCGCACACCAATCTCGCCGAGTTCCACAAGTTCCTGCAGGAGAAGGAGAACGAGGCGCTGCTCGATCGCATGGTGATCATCAAGATCCCCTATGCGCTCTCCTACCGCGACGAGTCGCGCATCTACCAGAAGCTGGTATCGGGCGCGCCTGCGTTCCGCAACGTGCACCTCGACCCGCACGTGCTCAACCTCGCCGCGGTGTTCGCCATCCTCACCCGCCTGGTGAAGCCCGAGCGCGAGGGACTCGATACCGCCAAAAAGCTGCGGCTGTACGCCGGCGAGGCGGTCGAGGGCATGCCCGAGAACGAGTCGCAACGCCTGCGCACCGAGGCGCCGGACGAGGGCATGACGGGCGTCAGCCCGCGCTTCGTCATCAACGCGATCTCCAACGCCATCACCCGCGGCAACACCCACAGCCTCACCAGCATGGAGCTGCTGCTCGCGCTCAAGGACGCCATCGAGAGCGATGCGCGCATGGACGCCAAGCAGAAGAAGGCCTGGATCGACCACCTGGTGACGGCACGCAAGGAGTTCTACAACCGCTGGGTGAAAGAGGACGTGCACCGGGCGATGTTCGCTTCCTTCGAGGAGGAGGCGCAGCAGCTGCTCGAGAAGTATCTAGACGAGGTCGAAGCCTCGCTCGATCACCGTCAGGTCACCGATCCGATCACCGGCGAGACCCGCGCGGCGGACGAGCGCTTCCTGCGCTCGGTCGAGGAGAAGATCAAGGTATCGGACTCCGGCAAGCTGTCGTTTCGCCAGGAAGTGGTGCGCAAGGCGATGGTGGCCTTCAAGGCCGGCGAGAAATTCAAGCTCGCGAGTCATGCGCGCATGCGCGAGGCGATCGAGCAGTACCTGTTCGAGGAGCGCCGCGACGTGCTGCGTCTCGTGACCTCGACCGCGCGGCCCGATGAGGAAGCGCGCCAGAAGATCTCCGTGGTGCAGCAGCGCCTGGTGAGCGAATACGGCTACGACGAGCACAGCGCCAAGGAAGCGCTCAGCTACGTGACCACCCTGCTCGCGCAGGAGTAGCGCCGCCGCCAAAAAAGGAGTACCAGTAATACCATGGAAGAGGGAGGCGGCAGCAGCAACCCCGGCGGGCAGACCCCGCTGAGCGCCGCAAAATGGTACGAGCTGTTCTCGCGTGGCGCCCGTGACTGGCTGCGCCACGACCAGAAGGTGCGCGAGGCGGTGCGCGCCAACCTGCCGGAGATCATCGCCGGCGGCGAGGTCATCAACGACGGCGCCCGCACCGTGCGCGTGCCGGTGCGTATGCTCGAGCATTACCACTTCCGCCTGCGCCGTCCCGAGGAACAGCAGGGCGCGGGCCAGGGCAAGGCCAAGCCTGGCGACGTGTTCTCCGATCCTTCCCAGCAGCAGGGACCGGGCCAGAAGGGCGCGGGCGGGCGCGACGAGGGTGAGGTACAGCTGCTGCTCGAGTTCAAGGTCGACGACATCGTCGACTGGCTGTGGGAGGAGATGCAGCTCCCGAACCTGAAGGCGCGCGTGGGGCCGTCGGAAGAGAGCGAGTGGACGCGCGAGGGCTGGGACCGGCGCGGTGCCCGTTCGCGCCTCGACCGCCGCCGCTCCTTCAAGGAGCTGGTGAAGCGCCGTGGGGCGCCGGGCGCTACTCCGACCTTCACCGACGAGGACCTGCGCTTCCGGCAGCTCGCGCGCCGCAAGCAGCCGGCGATCCACGCCGTGGTGTTCTTCATGCTCGACGTGTCGGGCAGCATGTCCGACCGCGACCGCAAGCTCGCCAAGACGTTCTTTTTCTGGGTGGTGCAGGGCCTCAGGCGCGAATACCGCTCGCTCGAGACGGTGTTCGTCGCGCACACCACCGAGGCATGGGAATTCAACGAGCCGGAGTTCTTCCAGGTCTCCGGCACCGGCGGCACCGTGACCTCGACGGGTCTCAACAAGGTGCGCGAAATCATCGACGCCCGCTACAACCCGGGCCGCTGCAATCTCTACCTGTTCTACGCGTCCGATGGCGACAACTCGGTGAGCGACGCCGGGGATGCGCGCGCGGCGCTGGCCTCGATCGCCGCCGACACCTGCTTTACCGGCTACGTGGAGGTGTCGTCGGGTCTCTCGCGGCAGCTCGCCACCGAGACCGGCAAGCTCTGGGCCGAGCTCTCCGGCGCCGGCGTCGCCGCCGGCAGCTACGCGCTCAACGACTTCGAGGACGTATGGGGCGCGGTACGCCACTTCTTCTCGGCCGAGACGCAGACCCCGGCGGAGAAATGACGCGCCCATGAGCACCGACTGGCGCGATTACATCCGCCGCATCGAGGAACTCGCCAACCGCTCAGGGCTCGCGTTTCATCCGGTCGATTTCGAAGCGGTCCCCGACAGCTTCATGATGGAGATCGCGGTCTACGGGCTGCCGGTGCGCATGCCGCACTGGTCGTTCGGCGTGCGCTATATCTACCAGCTCATCCAGCGCCGGATGGGTCACTCGCGGCTGTTCGAGGTGGTGTTCCCCGGCAACCCCGGCCACGCCTACCTGGCGAACAGCAACGGGCTCGCCGAGAACATCCTGGTGACGGCGCACGTGCTCGGGCACGCGGATTTCTCCCGCAACAACCTGCTGTTCCGGCGCTGCCAGGAGCAGGTGAGCGAGCACATCGTCGAGCACGCCGCCAATCACGCGCGCCAGATCGAGCAGACCATCGAGACCTACGGCGCGCAGCGCGTCGAGATGGTGCTGGATGCGGCGCTCGCCCTCGAGCAGCACATCGACATCGATCAGTCGCTGCGGCGTGAGCGCTATCCGGACTACCTCGAGGAGCCCAAGGTCCTGGCCGACGACAGCTTCCGCAAGCGCTTCGCGGCGCTCGATCCGGTGGCCGCCGGCACCGTCGAGGCGAAGAAGCGCGCACCGGTGCCGCCGCACCCGGAGCGCGACCTGCTGTGGTTCGTGGCGAACTACGCCCCCGAGATGGAGAGCTGGGAGCGCGACATCTTCCTCGCGGTGCGCGAGGAGTCGTTCTATTTCTATCCGGTATTCGCGACGCAGATCATGAACGAGGGCTGGGCGTCCTACTGGCACGCGCGGCTGCTGCGCGAGGCCGATTTCATTCCGCAGCAGTCCTACCTGGATGCGGTCAAGTGCCACTCGGACGTGGTACGGCCGATCGCCGCCGACGCACAGGTATCACTCGCCATCAATCCCTATCACCTGGGCTTCTCCATGTGGGAGAAGATCGTCGAGCGCGACGGGCTCGAAGCCGCGCGCCACATCATGGAGCAGGACGACGACTTCTCCTTCGTGCGTAACCACCTGACGCGCGATCTGGCCGACGAGCTGGGACTGTTCCGCTTCAGCGCCCGCAGCGACGGCCAGATCAAGGTGCTCGAGCCCGAGCTCACCTCGCTGCACGAGGCGGTGCTCGCGCCGAAATACAACTTCGGCGCGCCGGTCGTCTCCGCGCAGCACGTGCGTACCGACGGCACGCTCGAGCTCGTGCACGACAGCGGGACCGACGGTCGGGGGCTCGACCTCGAGCGTAGCCGCAAGGTCCTCGATTACCTGCAGCGTGTATGGCGGCGGCCGATCGTCCTCACGACGGTGAATCAGGCCGGCTCGACTTTGGAGCTGACGGCTCCTTAGTGTCGGGCGCTTCCTCGCCCCAGTCCTCCTCGTCCTGCGAGGTCACGATCGACACCGGGTCGCTCGCGGGGAAGCTGTCCTCCAGCGCCTCATCGAGCTGGCGCTGAACCTTCTCTTTCCTGCGGCGCTCGTGCGCCGCCTCAGGCAATCGATCGCTCATGGCTGCCAGGACTCCTGGCGGCGGAGGAGGCCGCCTTCTGTCGCATGGTACTCCCGCGAGTAGCCGCCGGTACGCCCCCGGAGTACGCTTTGAGGCACCGGTGATGCTCCTTGCGGGCGTCCGAACACTCATAAGCCGGGAGCATCTGCCATGGGGAACGCAACTTCGGGCATCAGAAATATTGCGCTGGTCGGCCCGGCCGGCGCAGGCAAAACCTCGATCACCGAGACGCTGTTGCTGCAGGCCGGCGCCATCCGCAACCGCGGGAACCTCGCCCGCGGCACCACGGTCTCGGATTTCGATCCCCAGGAAAAGCGCCTGCAGCATTCGCTCGACACCGCGATCTGCAGCTTCAGCACCGACGGCACCCGCATCAACCTCATCGACACGCCGGGCTACCCGGACTTCCTCGGCAAGACGCTCTCGGTGCTGGAAGCGGTCGAGGCGGTCGCGATCGTGGTGAGCGCGGTGAACGGGGTCGACACGCTCACCCAGCGCCTCATGGACTTCGCGCGCGAGCGCGGCCTCTGCCGCCTCATCATCGTCAACAAGATCGACAGCCACGACGCGCACTGCGCCCAGGTGCTGGATCAGCTGCGCGAAGCCTTCGGCAGCGAATGCCTGCCGCTGAATCTCCCTGCCGGCGGCGGCGATTCGGTGGTGGACTGCTTCTTCCAGCCCCACGGCCGCGCCGCGGACTTCTCCTCGGTCGAGGCCGCCCACACCCAGATCATCGACCAGGTGGTCGAGCTGGATGAGAAGCTCATGGCGCTCTATCTCGAGCAGGGCGAGGAGCTCTCGCCCGAGCAGCTGCACGACCCCTTCGAGCAGGCGCTGCGCGAGGGGCACCTGGTGCCGGTGTGCTTCGCCTCCGCCGAGACCGGCGCCGGGATCCCGGAGCTGCTCACGGCCATCGTGCGCCTCATGCCGAACCCGGCCGAGGGCAACCCACCGCCATTCCTCAAGGGCACGGGCGAGGATGCCGAGCGCGTCCCGGTGGCCCCGGATCCTTCCAAGCACGTGATCGCGCACGTCTTCAAGGTGAGCATCGACCCTTACGTCGGCAAGCTCGGCGTGCTGCGCGTCCACCAGGGCACGGTGCGGCAAGGCAGCCAGCTGTTCGTCGGCGACGCGCGCAAGCCGGTGAAGATCGCGCACCTCTTCAGCCTGCTCGGCAAGGACACCACCGAGGTGTCCGACGCCGGCCCGGGCGATATCGTCGCCACGCCCAAGGTCGACGAGCTGCATCTCGATGCGGTGCTGCACGACTCGCACGACGAGGACAACTATCACCTGAAGCCCGTGACCTTCCCGCCGCCGATGCTGGGACTTGCGATCGAGCCCGATCGCCGCGGGGATGAGCAGCGCCTCGCCGACACCCTCCACAAGCTCACCGCCGAGGACCCGTGCGTGCGCATCGAGCACCACGCCGCGGTGAACGAGACGGTGCTGTACGGCATGGGCGAATTCCACCTGCGGGTGCTGCTCGAGCGCATGACCGAGCGCTACGGCGTGCACGTCAAGACTCACCCGCCGAGCATTCCGTACCGCGAGACCATTACGCGGCCCGCCGAAGGGCACTGCCGGCACAAGAAGCAGACCGGGGGCGCGGGTCAGTTCGGCGAGGTGTTCCTACGCATCGAGGCGCTCGGGCGCGGCGCGGGTTTCGAATTCGTCGACGACGTGGTCGGGGGCGCGATTCCGGGTCAGTACATCCCCGCCGTCGAGAAGGGCGTGCGGCAGGTGCTGACCGAGGGCGCGCTCGCCGGCTTTCCGATCCAGGACGTGCGCGTCACCGTCTACGACGGCAAGCATCACGCGGTCGACTCCAAGGAGGTCGCCTTCGTGTCCGCCGGGCGCAAGGCGTTCCTCGACGCGCTGCAGAAGGCGACCCCGATCGTGCTCGAGCCAATCATGCGCATGGAGATCACCGCGCCCGCGAGCGCCATCGGCGACATCACCGGCGACCTCGCCACCAAGCGGGCGCGCATCTCGGGCAGCGACACGCTTCCGGGCCAGCGCGCGACGCTGCAGGCGCTGGTACCGCTCGCGGAAATCTCCGAATATCAGTCGCGGCTCAAGGCGCTCACCGGCGGCCAGGGCGCCTACACCATGGAGCTGAGCCACTACGACCCGGTGCCGCCGCGCAAGCAGCAGGAGCTGGCCGCGGCGTGGAAGCCGCGGGAGGCGCAGGAATAAGGTGGCCGTGACGGCGCCGCCCCTGCGGCGGCCCTTTCTCGCGTTCGTGCGCGCCGGCGCGGATTCGCTCCATGGGCGCCTGATCGCCGAGGACCCGCAGCGCAACTGGGACTGCTGCGTCTCCTGGTACGTGACACCGCGGAGCGAGGCGCTCGCGGAGTACTACTCTCATGGTGGCTTCAACAAGCTCGACGGCTTCGTCGAGTTCGCGCGAGCCCACCCGGAGTATCGCGAGTACAGCTACGTCATGCTGCTCGATGACGACGTGTACCTGCGGCCCGGCGACCTGTCGCGCTTCTTCACCCTGTGCGGGCGCTACGGCACCTACCTGTCGCAGCCCGCGCTGCGCTGGTTCACGCACACGACCATCAACGCCCTGGTGCGCAACCCCGTGTGCGTGCTGCGCCGGGTGACCTTCGTCGAAGTGATGGCGCCGTGCTTCTCACAGGCGGCGCTGCGGGATCTGCTGCCGACCTTCGGCATGACGCGCAGCACCTGGGGGAACGATCTCGCCTGGGCCGGAACGATCGGTGGACGGCACCCTATCTGCGTGGTGGACGCGGTCGGCATGGACCACACCCGCACCGGCGACGGTCGGCCCACCGCCTTCTACCGCAAGCTCTCCGAGATGGGCGTCGATCCGGGGGCGGAGCTGGCGCAGGTACAGCGCATGTACCCCGGCTTCCGCGGCTCGCGCACGCTCGACTCAGGGCACGTATTCCGCTCCGGCATCCCGGCCTGGGCGGCGCCGTTCCTGATGCGCCTCATCGAGCATCTCAAATTCATCGTGCGCATCCGCAAGAAGACCATGCTGCATTTACGCGCGCTGCGCGCGCGGATCGAGGATCTGCGCACCGGGGGCTGACTGCGCACCTGACCGGGCCCGCCCGCCGGGCGGCCTCGTGCGAGGGCTCCCGGAGGCAATGTTCAATGACCATTGAACTCTGGCTCCTTGAGGCCCTCTATCGAGGCTTCCGGAGGCGAAGTTCAATGACTATTGAACTTGTGTCCCAGGGAACATCACGCGCGCTGCCTCCCCGTCAAAGTCCTCAGGATTTCGGCCGGGAATCCAGCAGCTCGCGGATCACGGGCCAGCGGTTCTCGAGCAGGCCGAGCGCCTCGGGTTTACGCGCAGCGAGCACGCTGAAGTCCTTGGCGAGGTACTCCGCGATGAGCGCATCTAGGCGGTCCGCGAGCACACGTGAATCGGGATCGGGATTGAGGACGATGCCGAGCCCGGTCGGGGGCGTCGCGATGGTGCGCACCACCAGATCCGGGCGATGCGTGCGCAGCAGCAGCAGCAGCCGCCAGATGTCGCCGCTCCAGAAACCCGTGACCTGCTCGCGCTGCGCGGTGCGCTCATCGAGCGGATAGCAGTCGTGCATGAGGATCACGGAGGCGCGCGAGCAGGAGCGCTCGACGTTGATGAAGTCGCGCAGCGCGTATTCGAAGTGGTGCATGCCGTCGATGAAGGTGAGCTCGACCGGCGCCCCGCCGAGCTCGGCGCGCGGCGAGTACCTGGCGAAGAAGTCGTCGCTGGTCTCGCGGTAGATCCTGACGTTGGCCGGCGCGGGTCTGGCGAGGTTCGGCGCCGGGTCGATGCCGAGCACCTGCGTCTCGGGCAGCACGCACTCGAGCGACTCCCCGCGCGACACGCCGATCTCGAGGTAGGTGCGCGGGCGCAGGTGGCGGTGGATCCTCCTCAGCACCCGGAAGTAATCCTCGCCCGGGAGCGACAGCTGCGACATGAGGGTGTAGGCGCGCGAATAGTCGGCGCGCTCCACCGCCTGGCGGCAGAGCGCGAGCGCCTCGCTGCGCCGTCCCAGCCAGTGCTTGAGGCGCGCGCGCCGGAACAGCGCGCGCGCAGCGTGGAGATCGGTTGTCACGTGCGTCGGGCCTGCGAATACTGCCGAGCGTACCACTGCCGGTACTCGCCGCTCACGACGCCGCGCCACCAGGCCTCGTGCCCGAGATACCAGCGCACCGTCGTCCCGAGCCCGGCCTCAAGCTCCGTGGCGGCGCGGAAACCGAGCAGCCGCTGGATCTTGCCGGAGTCGACCGCGTAGCGCCGGTCATGCCCGGGGCGGTCGCGCACGTGCTCGATGAGGCTGCGCGCCGGGCGGCCCTGCGCTGGCGCGCTGCGCGGGAAGCGCGCCGCGAGCGCCGGCTCGGCCGCGAACGCCTGGTCCACGAGATCGCACACCGCGCCGACCACCGCGAGATTCGGCTCCTGGGTGGAGCCGCCGATGTTCCAGGTCTCGCCGGGCACGGATTGCGTCAGGATCAGCTCGATGGCGCGGCAGTGATCGCTCACGTGCAGCCAGTCGCGGATCTGCAGGCCGTCGCCATAGATCGGCAGCGGGCGGCCCTCGAGGATGTTGAGGATGCAGAGCGGCAGCAATTTCTCCGGGAACTGGAACGGCCCGTAGTTGTTCGAGCAGTTGCTGATCGTCACGGGGAGCCCAAAGCTGTGCGCGTAAGCGCGCACCAGGTGATCGGCCGCCGCCTTGCTGGCGGCGTAAGGAGAGTTGGGAGAGTAGGGTGTGCTCTCGGTGAAGGCCGCATCCCCGGAGCTCAGCGAGCCGTAGACCTCGTCGGTGGACACGTGATGGAAGCGGCAGCCGCGCTCGCTGGCGTCCGGGCCCCAGCTGGCGCGCGCCGCCTCGAGCAGCGCCTGGGTACCGAGCACGTTGGTGCGCAGGAACTGCGCCGGGTCCTCGAGCGAGCGGTCGACGTGCGACTCGGCGGCGAAGTTCACGATCGTTGCGAGCGACTCTTCCGTGAGGAGCGCCGTGACGCGCTCGCGATCGCCGATGTCGCCGCGCACGAAACGCACCCGGCCGGCGTCGATGAGCCCCGCGATGCTCGCCAGGTTGCCGGCATAGGTGAGGGCATCGAGCACCACCACCCGGTCGAGCGGATGCGCCGCGCACCAGTAGTGGCAGAAGTTTGCGCCGATGAAGCCGGCCCCGCCGGTGACCAGCAGCCGCCTCACGGCCGCGTCCCGGGGCTGCCCATGCCGGCGAAGGTCGCCCGCAGTGCGCTGCGCCAGTGCGGCGCCGTGACGGCGAGCAGCTTCTCGGTGGCGCGCTTGTCGAGCACGCTGTAGGCGGGGCGTGCCGCCGCGGTCGGGTAGTCGGCCGTGCCGATCGGGACGATCGGGGGCGCGGTCGGCAGCAGCCCGAAGCGCACCGCTTCCTCGGCAATCGCCACGGCGAAGTCGTACCAGCTCGCGACCCCCGAATCGCACCAGTGCCACAGTCCCGCTGCGCGAGCCGTGCTGATCGCCCACAGAACTCCCGCGAGACCCGCGGCGTGCGTCGGCGCGCCCACCTGGTCGCTCACGACGCGCAGCTCCGGACGGCTCGCCATCAGGGTCAGCATGCGGGCCGCGAAGCCGCCCGCGGCGCTGTAGAGCCACGAGGCCCGCACCACCGCGCAGCGCTCGCCGAGCTCGCGCGTCACCGCGGTCTCGCCGACCAGCTTGGTGCGGCCGTAGACCGAGAGCGGGTGCGCCGCGGCGCGGGTGTCGTAGGGATGGCTCTGGCCGCCGTCGAACACGAAGTCGGTGGACACGTGCGTGAGCCAGGCGCCGGCCGTGCGGCAGGCGGCGGCCAGCACCTCGGGACCTGAGGCGTTGGCGCGCGCGGCCTCCTCGGCGTTGCGCTCGGCCTCATCGACGCGGGTGAAGGCAGCCGCGTTGATCACCAGCTCGGGAGAGAAGTCGGCGAACAGCGCGCGCACCGCGGCTTCCTGGGCGATGTCGAGCTCGGCGCGAGTCAAGGCCCGCACCACCGCGCCCCGGGGAGCGGCGGCGGCGAGCGCACGGCCGAGCTGCCCGGCAGCCCCGGTGATGAGCACTCTCACGGAAAGCACTCCGCGCGCTCGAGCGGCACGCCGTCGCGGTCCTTCGCCGAGAGCAGTGGCTCGCGGCCCGGGAGCAGCGGCCAGCGGACGCCGAGCGCCGGGTCGTTCCACTGCAGGGTCCGCTCGGCCTCGCGCGACCAGTAGTCGGTCACCTTGTACTGGACGCGCGTCTCATCGGTGAGTGCGAGGAAGCCGTGCGCGCAGCCCGCCGGCACCCACAGCGAGCGCGCGCCCGCGGCATCGAGCTGCACGCTCAGGTGCCGGCCGAAGGTGGCCGAGGAGCGGCGCAGGTCCACCACCACGTCGAAGATCTCCCCGGCGAGCACGCGTACCAGCTTCGCCTGCGTCTGGCGGATCTGATAGTGCAGCCCGCGCAGCACGTAGGCGCGCGAGTGGCTGACGTTCTCCTGCACGAAGCGCGCCTCGATGCCGGCGGCGGCGAAGTCCCGCTCGTTCCAGCTCTCGAAGAAGGCGCCGCGCGCATCGTCGAACACCTGGTGCTCGATCAACAGCACGCCCGGGAGCGCGAGCGGCGCGGCGCGCATCAGAACACCCGCTCCGCGAGCACGCTCTCGAGATATTCCCCGTAGCCGGTGCGCTTCAGCGGCGCGGCGAGACGCGCGAGCTGCGCGCGGTCGATGAAGCCCTGCCGGTAGGCGATCTCCTCCGGGCAGCAGACCTTGAGCCCCTGGCGTGCCTCGATCGTCTCGACGAAGTTGGCGGCCGCCAGCAGCGACGCGTGCGTGCCGGTGTCCAGCCAGGCGACGCCGCGTCCCAGCACCTCGACCTTGAGCTCCCCGCGTGCCAGGTAGGCGCGATTGACGTCGGTGATCTCGAGCTCCCCGCGCGCCGAGGGCGCGAGTGCGCGCGCCACGCCGACGCAGCCGGCGTCGTAGAAGTACAGGCCGGTCACCGCGTAATGCGAGCGTGGTGCCGCCGGCTTCTCCTCCAGCCCCACCGCCCGGCCCGCGGCATCGAACTCCACTACGCCATAGCGCTCGGGATCGCGCACGTAGTAGGCGAATACGGTCGCGCCGCGCTCGCGTGTGGCGGCGGCGCGCAGCTGCTCGGGAAGCCCGTGTCCGTAGAAGAGGTTGTCGCCGAGCACCAGGCACACGGGATCGCTGCCGATGAAGTCGGCGCCGATCACCAGCGCCTGCGCGATGCCGCGCGGCTCGGGCTGCACGGCGTAGCGGATGCGCAGGCCCCATTGCGAGCCGTCCCCCAGCAGCCGCTCGAACAGCGGCCCGTCGTCACGCGTGGAGATGAGCAGTACGTCGCGGATGCCGGCCAGCATCAGCGTCGCCAGGGGGTAGTAGACCAGCGGCTTGTCATAAAGCGGCAGCAGCTGCTTTGAGACTGCCCGCGTTACCGGATAAAGTCGGGTGCCGGAGCCACCGGCGAGGACGATTCCTTTGGTGATCATGAGATTCAGGCGGTCAGGACGGGCGGCGCATCCTAGCCTGTCGCCGTCGACGGTACCAAGCAGCACCGGCGTGAGGCGCCCCCTGCCGGGGGCAGCGGCCGCGCTCGCCTGGTGCGCGTTCATCCTGGCCGCTGTCGCCGTCGCTGGCACCGCGCTCGCCGACCCCCCGGCGGACCAGAAGCCCAAGGCGAGCTCGTTCGCGCCGCGCCATAGCAACAGTCACGTCTACGGCACGCCGGTCTCGAAGCCGATTCTGCACAAGCGCAAGAAGCGCCCGCCGCCCGCGGCGCCGGCGTCCGCCGAGCCGATCAAGTAGCCGCCGTGTGCTGACCGCGGCCGAACTCGACACTCAGCTCACCCGGGCGACCGCGTCTTTCAGCCGCGGTGAGCTTGCACAGGCGGAGAGCATGTGCCGCAGCCTGCTCGCCGCGGCCCCCAATAACGCTGCGGCGCTCCACCTGCTCGGGCTGGTGCGCGCCCGCGGCGGCGACCGCCGGGGAGGCGAGGAGCTCCTGCGGCGCAGCGTCGAGCTCGATCCCGGCGACACGCGGCTGCGGCTCAACTTCGCCACCTTTCTGCGCCGCGCGGGCCGACTCGCGGAGGCCGAGCGCGTCTATCGCCGGGTGCTGCAGCTCGCGCCCGGCGAGCGCAGTGCGCGCCACGGCCTGGTGCTGACGCTCGACAGCCTCGGCCGGGGCCGCGAGGCGGAGATCCAGTGCCGCACCCTGGTCGACTCCGACCGCGCGAGCCCCGATGGATGGGCGGCGCTCGGCTTCGTGCTCGCCAAGCAGAACCGCGTGCTCGAGGCCGAAGGCGCATACCGCCAGGCGCTCGCCCTCAACCCCGGCAACGGCCCGCTGCATCGCCGGCTCGGCTCGCTGCTCGCGCAGCTCGAGCGGGCCGAGGAAGCGCTGGCACTGCTCACACGGGCGCAGGCCCTCGGCGCGCGTGGCTTCGAGCTGGAGCTCACCCGCGGCCGCATGCTGACGCAGCTCGATCGCCTCGAGGAGGCCGAGGTTGCCTTCGCCGCGGCGGCCGCTGCACGACCGCGTAACGCCGAAGCGCACCTCGACCTCGCGCGCGTCCGCCAGGCGCGCGGAGATCCGGACTTCACGCGTTCGCTCGCCGCCGTGCTTCGCGAGGCGCCGCAGGATGTCCGGCTCCAGGAAGTGCTGGCGGTGCTGCTGCTGCGGGCCGGAAGAGGTGATGTCGCCGAGCTGCTGCTGCGCGAGCAGCTGCGACTCGCAGCCGGCCCGGTACCGTATCTGCGGTCCCTGCTGTCGCAGGTGCTGCGGGAATTGCAGCGGCTTCCGGAAGCGGAGACCGAGGCGCTGGAAGCGGCCGCGGCGCTGCCCCAGGATCCTCATGTGGTCGAGAACCTGGTCTCGATCCTCCTGTCACGCGGCCGGCCTCAGGAGGCACTGGCATTCATCCGCACGCAGCGCGCACGGGATCGGCTCGCGCAGGGCTGGCTCGCTTATGAGGCGACCGCGGCGCGCCTGCTCGACCAGCCCGCTTATCGCGAGCTCTACGACTATCAGCGATTCGTGCGGGTCTACGACCTGCCCGCGCCACCGGGCTTCGCGTCCGTGAAGGAGCTGAATGCCGCGCTCGCGGAGGTGCTCGGCAGACGCCTGCACCGGCACCTGCAACCGCTGCGCGCCAGCCAGCGCAACGGCAGCCAGACGGCCCGCAACCTGGTGATGGACACCGAGCCTGCGATCCTCGCCCTGATGCGCGCCGTCGAGGATCCGATCCGGGCGTATCGGGCCGCCCTCGGCAGCGCCCCCGACCATCCCTTTACCGCGCGTAACACTGGCGCGGCGCAGCTCGCCAGCGCCTGGTCGGTACGACTCGACCGCGGCGGTTTTCACGTCAACCATTTTCACGATCGGGGCTGGATCAGCTCGGCCTACTACGTGCAGGTGCCGGAGGAAGCCAGCGATACCGAGCTCAAGAGCGGCTGGCTCAAGCTCGGCGAGCCGCGGTTTCCGACGCCGGGAGCGGGAGTCGGCTGCGTCGTGCAGCCGCGCGCCGGACAGCTGGTGCTGTTTCCGTCCTACATGTGGCACGGCACGAGCCCGATTCTCGGGTCGCAGCCGCGCACCGCCGTCTCCTTCGACGCGCTTCCCGCCGCAGAGGGCGGGCTTTGAACTAAGGCTTCGCGGTCCGCTTCCAGCTGACGTGGTCTCCGACCTTGATTCCGAGCAGTCCCGCCTCGCCCCCGCGCAGCTCGAGCACCGCGCCGACCGGCACATCGGAGCTCAGCAGATCGAGCCGCAGCGGCGGCGCGTGCGCGATGATCTTCACCACCTGCCCGCCGGCGTCGATGAACAGCATGTCGAGCTCGATGTAGGTGTTCTTCATCCAGAAGCTCACGACGCGCGCCGGCTCGAAGAGAAACACCATGCCGTGGTCGGCGGGCAGGTCGCGCACGTACATCAGGCCCTGCTCGGAGCGTGCCGGCGTGTCGGCCACCCATACCTCGAAGTCGAACCTGCGCTCCGGCTGCGGCGTGCGTTGCACGATCTCGAGCGCGGCGCGCGGGTAGGTCGCCAGGTCCATCGGCGGCGGGTCGGCGCGCGCCGCGGTGCCGAGAGCGAAGAACAGGATGGCGGAGGCTAAAAGGAACGCGGTGGCTCGCATGGTAGTGCTCTCATCGTATCGCGTCGTCGCCGAACACGGCGTTGCCCGCGAAATCGAAGCTGCTGACGAGAATGCGCTCGGCATTGTTGAGCGTCGTGGCCGGGGCGACGCAGAAGCCGCGCGCCACCACGCGGTACCTGCGCGGCGTGCCCGGCGCGCGCAGCCGCTGCTGACTGAGCGTGTCCACGGTGCAATGGTCGTCGCCCTGGGTCGAGTAGAGGCGCTGCGCGCCCTCGACGATCAAGGTGAGGTTGGTCGGGAGGGTGTGGCCGCTGCGGCCCTCGTGGGCCGTGCTCACGCCGAACACCATGCGCAGCCGCCGCCCGTCCGCGCGCACCGGTCCGAGGAAGCTCATGCGGATGCCGCTGCCGTCCGGGCGCGGCCCGCCGTCGCATTCGAGCTCGGCGTTACGCCAGTCGATGTCGAGGTTGAGCGCCCCGCGGATGCGCGCCTTGAGATAGCCGTTGCCGCTCGGCAGGCAGCCCGAGGGCGCGGCCGGCGGAGCGCCCGCGGCCGGCGGAGCACCCGCGGGCGGCATGACGATCGGTGGCGCCGCGCCCGGCGGCGCCGGTAACCCGGCGCAGGGAAACACGGCCGCCAGACCCAGGGCGCAGACGACTACTCGGGCGAGGCGCGGCATCCGGCGCAGTTTATCGTGCCTAGTTCGATTGGCGCGCCGGGCCTTCGGCGCGGCGCGCAGGCCTAGCCATCGAGGGACTCCTGCTCGCGGGCCAAGAGCGCGGTCTTGGCCCGCTATTCAACGGGCGGGTTTGGTGCGAGCGAGTGATCCGCGCTGCCCCGTCTCAGGCTCCTGGAACCACGAGCAGCGCCTTGGCGAGATGCGCGTGCCCGCGCCCGATTGCCCGCGCGGCGTGCATGAGCAGGGTGACGATCAGCACGCCGAGAACGCCGAGGATCAGGGCCGAGATCATCGAGTGCTCGGAGAGCGCCCAGCCGCCGATGTGCACATCGTCGGAGAAGGTGGCATCCGCGTCCCAACCGAGCCACCTCGCCAGCACCAGGAACGGCAGGGAGGTGAATGCCAGTCCAACGGCGAGGCCGGTCACCGTGACCGTGAAGTACACGATACCGAGCGGCAGCATGAGGAGCATGTAAAGGAGCGTCGTCCAGGTGCGCGCGTCACCCAGCATCTCGCCGATGCGCGTCAGCCAGCCGGCCGGCGGACCGGGGTGCACGGGGCGGCGCGGCATGCGCTCGCCGGTGACCGCCTCGAGCAGCCGCCCCTCGCCGAGGGCGATGACGCGCGTGATGCCGATGAAGGCGAGGAAGAAGGGGATGCCGATGATCAGGATGGCGAAGCCGAACGACAGCGACAGCCCCGTCACCACGATGGTGAAGTACAGGATGCCGGTGGCGAGCGCGAGCAGCATATAAAAGATAGAGGTATAGGCCCGCGGGTCGAGATACACGCCGAAGAAGCGCTTCCAGCCGCTCGCGTTCGCCGCCGCCGGCACCGGGGTCTTGAGCGCCGCTCTCACCTTGGCCTCGGTGTCGCGGTAGGCCGCGGCGACTTCGTCGGGCGCGCCGTAGGTGCTCGCGATGAGCTCGAGCACGTCGGCCTCCGACTTGTCCGGATGAGCCGCCACCTCGGCGCGCAGATATTCCTCCGCGTCGTAGAGTGCGTCCTGGATCAGTGCCGGGTCCTGCCCCTCGAGCGCGGCGCGCAGCTGTTTGAGATATTCATCGATCGAACGGGGAGCGTGGGCACTCATGAGTCGGTTCCTTCAATGAAGCGGTCGACGAAGCCGCGCGTCTGACGCCAGATGCCGCTCCACTGCGCAAGGAGCGAGCGCCCCTCGTCGGTGATGCGGTAATAGCGCCGCGGCGGTCCGGAGTAGGAAGGCACGACGCGGCTGGTGAGGAGTCCGCCCGCGGCGAGCGTGCGCAACACCGGGTAGATGGTGCCCTCCTTGAAGAGCGCCTCGCCTTCGTTGGCTTTCTGCAGCCGCTTGGCGATCTCGTAGCCATAGAGATCGTCGGGACTGCGGTCGAGCACGGCGAGCAGGACGAGGGCCACGAGACCTGCGTTGAGGTCTTTCTGGAACTTGCGTGCCTGGGTATCGTCCATTTGCCAGTACTGTGTACTAAATAGTACTAGCTGTCAACTAGTACTATATAGCCTACTGTGCTTTGCAACATAAAACAGAGTCTTGGCATACGTATCCACAGGCCAGCGGGGCAGTTGGCCGGACCGGCTTCGAGTGGGGTGCTGCTAGACTCGGGGCAGAACTAAGGCCCAAGGCCGGTGATGAGAAACTCGCTCCTAGAAGTCACTCCGGTCATTCCCCAGACTCTCGCGCGGCTCCCCGAGCTGGCCGGCAATCTTTTCTTCAGCTGGCATCGACCCATCCGGGCGCTGTTCGAGGACCTGGACCCCGAGCTCTGGAAGCAGACCAACGGCAACCCGCGCCTCATGATCCGCTGCGTGGATCAGTCCGCCCTCGAGCGCGCGGCAAACGACGGCGGTTATCTCGAGCGCTACCGCGAGGCGCTCGAGCTCCTCGACGCTTACGTGCACGTGAGCGCTCCGGGCGCGGATGAGCCGCTGATCGCGTATTTCTGCGCGGAGTACGGCTTTCACGAGAGCTTTCCGATCTACTCGGGCGGCCTCGGCGTGCTCGCCGCCGACTACTGCAAGGCGGCGAGCGACGAGCGCGCCAACTTCGTCGCGGTGGGACTGCTCTACGAGCAGGGCTACTTCACCCAGACGGTCGACAACGACGGCAACCAGCAGGCGGAGTACCGCGAGCGCGATCCGCGCGATCTGCCGGTCGAGCCGGTGCGCAACGCGGCCGGCGAGTGGCTCAAGGTGAGCGTGCGCATTGCGGGGCGCGAGGTGGTGGCGCGCGCCTGGAAAGCGCAGGCCGGGCGCGCGCCCGTCTACCTGCTCGACACCAACTGCCCGGAGAACGCGCCCTCGGATCGCGACATCACCCACCGCCTCTATGGCGGGGACGACTCGACGCGCATCCGCCAGGAGATGATCCTCGGCATCGGCGGCGTGCGGCTGCTGCGCGCGCTCGGGCTCGCCCCGGCCGTGTGGCACCTCAACGAAGGCCACGCGGCGTTCCTGATCCTCGAGCTGCTGCGCGAGCATCTCGGCTCGGGACTGCCGTTCAACGCGGCGCTCGAGGCGGTCGCGGCCGATTGCGTCTTCACGACGCACACCCCGGTCGCCGCCGGGCACGATGCCTTCGGCCACGACCTGGTGGTGGCGCACTTCGGCGATCTCATCCGCGAGCTCGGCATACCGGTCGAGCGCTTCCTCGATCTCGCGCGCGCCCCGTCGGTCCCCCATCTCTTCAACATGACCCGCCTCGCGCTCAACGGCGCGCGCCATGTAAACGGCGTCAGTCGCATCCACGGCGGGGTGTCGGCGCGGCTGTGCGCCGACGAGTGGCCGGAAGTGCGCCCGGAGGACAACCCGGTCGGGTACATCACCAACGGCGTGCACGTGCCGACCTTCCTGCATCAGCGCTGGACGACCTTCCTCGATCGCGAGCTCGGCGCCGAATGGCGCGATCGGCTGCGCGATACCGACTTCTGGAGCGCGCTCGAGCGCATCCCCGACGAGCGCTACTGGGCGACCGCCCAGGACGTGAAGTCGCGCATGCTTGCCAACGTGCGCGAGCGGCTGCAGCGCGAGTACGAGCGCAAGGGCCTCTCGCCGGCGCAGCTGCGCCACGTGACGCGCTACCTCGATCCGCAGCGCCCCGGGGTGCTGACCATCGGCTTCGCGCGGCGCTTCGCCACCTACAAGCGCGCGACGCTCCTGATGCACGACCGCGCGCGCCTGGCGCGTCTGCTCAACAACCCGGAGCGTCCGCTGGTGCTGCTGTTCGCGGGCAAGGCGCATCCGGCGGATGAGCCCGCCAAGCAGGTGCTGCGCGAGATCCGCCAGCTGATGATGAGCCCGGAGTTCCTCGGGCGCATCGTGTTCCTCGAGGATTACGATCTGCAGCTCGCGCGCAGCCTCGTCTCCGGGGTCGACATCTGGCTCAACAACCCGATCGCCCCGCTCGAGGCGAGCGGCACCTCGGGCATGAAGGCCGCGATCAACGGGCGGCTCAACCTCTCCATCCTCGACGGCTGGTGGGCCGAAGGCTGGATGCACGACAACGGCTGGGGGATTCCGCCGGCGAACGTGGCCGATCCCGAGCGGCGTGACGTGCTCGAGGCGGACATGATTCTCGATACCATCGCCGAGGAGGCGCTGCCGCTCTACTACGACAGGACCTTCCCCGACTGCCCGCCCGAGTGGGTGCGGCGCAGCAAGCGCGCCATGATGACCGTGATTCCGCGCTTCAACATGCGCCGGGTGTTATTCGACTACACGCGCGGGCTCTATCAGCCGGCCGTCGCCCAGTACCGCCGGCTCGCGGCGGACGGCTTTACCGGCGCGCGGACGCTCGGCGAGTGGAAGCAGCGCGTGCGGGCCGCGTGGCCCCGGGTGAGCCTGAAGCTCCTCAGCGACTCGACGCGCGACCTGCCGCGCGGCGAGCGGCTGCGCCTCTCGGTCGCCGTGGCGCTCAACGGGCTCGCGCCCGCCGACGTGCGGGTCGAGTTCGTCGCCCGGCGACTGCTGCCGCAGGCCGAGCGCACCCCGCCCGCCCTGTCCTCGTACGCCCTGCCGGCGCGCGACGGGATCTGGCGCGCCACGCTCAAGGCGGCCGACGACGCCGACCCGGCCGGCGAGACGCTGTTCGCACTGGATGCCGAGCCCCCGGAATGCGGCCAGTTCGCCACCGAGATCCGCGTCTACCCCTGGCACGAGCTGCTCACCCACCCTTACGAGCTCGGGCTGATGAAGTGGCTGTGAGCGGGGTAAATTCCGCGGTTGCGCAGCGGATGCGCCTTGCGCTGTAGTACCCGTCATGACCCGCCAGCCCGCCCGCGCCTCCTCCGGCCGCTACGTCAGCCGCCTCACCGGCGGCACGCTCGCGGTGATCATGGCCGGCGGCCGCGGCGAGCGGCTGCGCGATCTGACGCTCAACCGCTGCAAGCCGGCGACGCCCTTCGGCGGCAAGTTCCGCATCATCGACTTCGTGCTGTCGAACTGCGTGAACTCCGGCATCCGCCAGATCTCGATCCTCACCCAGTACAAGGCGCAGTCGCTCATCCAGCACGTGCAGCACGGCTGGAGCTACCTGCGGGGCGAGTTCGGCGAGTTCGTCGAGGTGGTCCCGGCGCAGCAGCAGACCGGCGCCCACTGGTACCGCGGCACGGCGGACGCCGTGTACCAGAACAACGAGCTGATCGCCTCGCACCAGGCCAAGCACGTGCTGGTGCTGGCCGGCGACCACATCTACAAGATGGACTACGGCCCGATGATCGCCTACCACGTGGAGAAGGGCGCCGACATCACCGTGGGAGTGGTCGAGGTACCGGCGGATCAGTCGCGGCATTACGGCGTGCTCACCGCCACCGAGTGGAACCGCGTGACGCGCTTCGCCGAGAAGCCGGCGGTGCCCGATCCGCTGCCGGGCCGCCCCGACACCATCCTCGCCTCGATGGGCATCTACGTGTTCAACGCGCCGCTGCTCGAGAGCATGCTGACCGCGGACGCCGCGAGCGAGGCCTCATCCCACGACTTCGGCAAGGACATCCTGCCGGAGGCGATCAACACCGGCCGCCAGGTGTTCGCCTATCCCTTCCAGGACGTGAAGACCCGCGCGCAGAGCTACTGGCGTGACGTCGGCACGCTCGACGCCTACTACGACGCCAACATCGAGCTGGTGCACGTGCGGCCCGAGCTCAACATCTACGACGAGGACTGGCCCATCTGGACCTACCAGGTGCAGCAGCCGCCCGCCAAGTTCATCCTCGACGAGGACGGGCGGCGCGGCATGGCCATCAACTCCATGGTCTCGGGCGGCTGCATCATCTCTGGCGCGGTGGTGCGTGAGTCGCTGCTGTTCTCCGACGTGCGCGTCGAGGAGCGTGCCAGCATCCACCGCTCGGTGGTGCTGCCGCATGCCGAGATCGGCCGCGGCTGCAGCATCAACAACGCGATCATCGACGAGAGCTGCGAGATCCCCGACGGGCTCAGCATCGGCAGCGATCGCGCCGCGGACGCGGAGCGCTTCCACGTCACCGAGAAGGGCGTGGTGCTGGTCACGCCCGACATGCTGCGCAAGCTCCGGCCCTGAGGAGGCTATCGGTGGCATCCGCGGCGCGCCTGCCGGTCGTCCTCCTCTGGCACATGCACCAGCCGCAGTACCGCGACGCCATTACGGGGCAGTACACGCTCCCCTGGACGTACCTGCACGCCATCAAGGACTACACCGACATGGCGGCGCACCTCGAGGCGAACCCGGCGGCGCGCGCGGTCATCAACTTTTCCCCGGTGCTGCTCGAGCAGCTCGAGGACATCGCCGCGCGCATCGACGCGCACCTGACGAGCGGGGCACCGCTCCCCGACCCGGTGTTGGCGCTCCTGGGTCCCGAGCCACTGCCGACGGAAGGCCCGCCGCGCCTCGCGCTCCTCAACGCCTGCCTGCGCGCGCAGCGCAAGCAGATGATCGAGCGCTTCGGACCCTACCTCGAGCTCGCGACCATCGCCGACACCCTGGCGACGCCCGAGCGGGTCGGTTACGCCTCGGATCACTTCATCCACGATCTGGCCGTCTGGTATCACCTGGCGTGGCTCGGCGAGACGGTGCGGCGCGCCGACCCGCTGGTCGCACGGCTCACCGAGCGCGGGCGCAACTTCAGCGCCGCGCAGCGCCGCGAGCTGCTCTCACTGATCGGCGCTCTCGTCGCCCGGGTCATTCCGCGCTTCCGCGCGCTCATGGAGCGTGGCCAGTGCGAGCTGTCGGTCACGCCCTACGCGCATCCGATCATCCCGCTGCTGCTCGACTTCGGTGCGGCGCGCGATACCGTGCCGGCCATGACGCTGCCCGTGCACCCCGGCTATCCGGGCGGCGCCGCGCGCGCCACCTGGCACGTCGAGGAGGCGATCCGGGTCTTCACGCGCGTCTTCGGCGCGCGCCCAACGGGAAGCTGGCCGGCCGAGGGCGCGATCAGTGGAGCGACCCTTGCGCTGCTCGCGGCCCACGGCTTCCGCTGGGCGGCGAGCGGCGGGGCGGTGCTGCACAACAGCCTCGAGCTCGCCGACCCGCAGGCGGCGCGCGAGCCGCGCAGCTACAACCGCGCCTATCGCCCGCAGGGCGCCGGTCTCGACTGCTTCTTCCGCGACGACAATCTCTCCGACCTGATCGGTTTCACCTACGCCACCTGGCACGGCGACGACGCGGCTCACAACCTGGTGAATGAGCTGACACAGCTCGCGCGCGGCTACCACGGCGACTCGAATCACGCAGTGCTCATCGCGCTCGACGGCGAGAATGCCTGGGAGCACTACCCGTTCAACGGCTATTACTTCCTCAAGGCGCTCTATGCGCTGCTCGCGAGTCATCCGCTCATCGAACTGACGACGCTCTCGGCGTGCCTGAGGCGCGGACTCAAGGCGGCGCCCCTGCCGCGGGTGGCGGCCGGCAGCTGGGTGCACGGCACGCTCGCCACCTGGATGGGCGATCCGGCCAAGAACCGCGCCTGGGACCTGCTGTGCGACGCGAAGCAGGTGTTCGATCGCGCCGTGAGCACTCCGGCGCTGGATGCCGCGGCGCGTGAGGCCGCGGGCCATCAGCTCGCGCTGTGTGAGAGCTCCGACTGGTTCTGGTGGTTCGGCGACTACAACCCGGCCGAGTCGGTGAGCCAGTTCGACCGCCTCTACCGCCGGCAGCTCGTGACGCTCTACCGCCGCCTCGGGCTCGAGGCGCCGGCGGTGCTCGCGCAGCCGATCTCCACCGGCACAGGCTCGCCCGAGCACGGTGGGGTCATGCGCCGCGCCAGTGCCGGCTGAGCGGACCGAGCGCGCGTGTCCGGCATGCGCTTGCCCGTCTTCGATCGGCGCCGCGCAGGGGCGCTGCTGCCGCTGTCGGCGCTCGAGGCGCCGCTTGGGCGCGGCGGGCGCGCCTTCATCGACTGGCTGGCCGAGGCCGGGTTCTCCGTGTGGCAGATACTGCCCCTGGGACCCGTGGGAGCAGACCGGTCGCCGTACTGGGTCCGTTCCGATGTGGCAGGAAACGCTGCCTTTCTCGACGAGGGCGAGCTGCCTGATGCGCGGGCCGCGCCCGACGCGCAGTTCCTCGCGGACTCGGCCTCGTGGCTTCCCGACTACGTGCTGTTCGAGGCGCTCACCCGGGCGCATGGAGGCGCGCCCTTCTGGCAGTGGCCCGCGCAGCTGCGCGACCGCGTCCCCGCGGCGCTCGCGGCCGCGCGCGCCACCCTCGCCGCGGAGCTCGCGGCGCTCACGCACGAGCAGTACGCCTTCCACGTGCAATGGGAGCGCCTGCGCGACTACGCGCACGGCCGCGGGGTGCGAATCTTCGGCGATCTGCCCTTCTACGTCGCGCCATCCTCGGTCGAGACCTGGGTCCATCGCGCATTGTTTCAACTCACCCCGACCGGCGAGCCGGCGTTCGTCGGCGGCGTGCCGCCGGACTATTTCTCCGAGCTCGGACAGTTGTGGGGCAATCCCGTCTACGACTGGCACGCGCAGCGCCGCGACGGCTACCGCTGGTGGGTGGCGCGCGTGCGCGCGCAGCTTTCGCGCCTTGACCTGCTGCGCGTCGATCATTTCCGCGCCCTGGCCGCCTACTGGGCGGTGCCGGCGGGGGCAGCGGACGCACGCGGCGGCGCCTGGCACAGCGCGCCCGGCGGTGAACTCCTCAGCCGGCTGCGTGAGGAGTTCAGCGACCTGCCGCTCGCGGCCGAGGACCTCGGGGTGATCACGCCCGACGTGGAGGCGCTGCGCGACGGCTTCGGCCTGCCGGGCATGCGCGTGCTGCAGTTCGGCTTCGACGCCGATCCGGGGAATCCCCATCGGCCTTATCTCTACGAGCGCGCGAGCGTGGTCTACACCGGCACTCACGACAACGACACGACCGCCGGCTGGTACTCGCACCTCGATGCGGAAACGGCCGCCCGCGTGCGGCTCTATCTCGGCGTTGCGGCGGAGGCCGTCCCCCAGGCACTGATCCGCACGGCGCTTGGCTCGGTCGCGCGGCTCGCGATCGTGCCGGTGCAGGATCTGCTGGGCTTAGGCTCCGAGGCGCGTCTCAACACCCCCGGCACGGTGAGCGGCAACTGGACCTGGCGGCTGCCGCCCGGCTCGCTCAGCCACGATCTCGCGCGCCGGTTCGCCGCGCTCAACGCGGTCTTCGGCCGATGAGAGCCATTGCCACCGCCGCCGCGGTCGCGCTGCTCGGCTGCGGCTGCGCGCTGGCGCCGAGGCTCACCACTCCGACCCTCACCATCGTCGGCGTGCAGCTCGAGTCGAGTGACCTCCTCACGCAGCACCTCAAGGTGCGCGTGCACGTGCAGAACCCGAACCCCCGGACGCTGCCGGTCAAGGGGATCGAGTACACACTGGAGGTCGACGGCCAGCCCTTTGCGACCGGCGATTCGGCGGCCAGCTTCGTCGTGCCGGCGCTCGGCGAGGCCGAGTTCGACATGAACATGACCACCAACGTCGCGGGCACGCTCGTACGGCTGCTGGCGCGCGCACCCGATGCGCCCGCGAACGTCCCCTATCGGCTGAGCGGCAAGATCTCGCTGTCGCAGGGCTGGCTGCAGTCGATTCCGTTCGAGCAGCACGGTACTTTCAGGCTCCAGTGAGCCGCCGGTAAACGGCCTCGTACTCCGAGGTGGCGCGCTGCCAGGAGAAGTCCCGGAGCATGCCGTTGCGCATCAGGCGCGACCACTGCTGCGGCCTGCCGTACAGGTCGAGCGCAAAGTTCACGGCCCACTCGAGGGCTGGCGGGTCGAAATCGTTGAACACCACGCCCGTGCCGCTGCCGCTCGCTGGGTCGTAATGCTCAACCGAATCGGCGAGTCCGCCGGTGCGGCGCACGACGGGCACGGTGCCGTAGCGCAGGCTGTACATCTGGTTGAGCCCGCAGGGCTCGTAGCGCGAGGGCATGAGGAACAGATCGCTGCCGGCCTCGATCCAGTGAGACAGCACCTCATCGTAGCCATTCACGAACGCCACCCTGCCGGGGAATGAATGCGTGAGTGCGGTAAAGAACTGCTCGTACTTCGCCTCGCCGCTGCCGAGCACCGCCAGCGTCAGCGGCCGCGCACTCATGACCTTCGGCAATGCCTCGAACATGAGCTCGATGCCCTTCTGCATCGCAAGGCGGCTCACCACGCCTGCGAGCGGCGCCTCCGGCGCGCCGTCGAGGCGCATGTGGGCGCGGAGCTCGCGCTTGAGCGCGCGCTTGCCTTCGAGATGGTCCGGGTCGTAGTGGATTGGCAGCAAACGGTCGCGCCGCGGATCCCATTCGTCGTAGTCGACGCCATTCAGGATCCCGGTGAGCGCGGCGCCGCGCGCGCGCAGACTGTCCTCGAGACCCATGCCGTACTCGGCAGTGCAGATCTCGTGGGCGTGCGTGGGGCTCACGGTCGTGATGGCATCGGCGTACAGGATCCCCTGGCGCAGCGCGTTGATGTGCCCGGCCCTGAGATCATCCTGATGGAGGAGCTGCGTGTCGCCCGGCGGGAGATCGAGGTCAGCGACCTCGGACGCCGGAAAGATTCCCTGATAGCCGATGTTGTGAATGGTGAGCACGGTGCGCGCCGCCGCGAACAGCGCCTCTTTGGCATAGTCGGTGCGCAGGAACAGCGGCGCAAACGCCGTGTGCCAGTCGTTGCAGTGAAAGATCTGCACCGGCCACTTAAGCCGCGCGCAGCTCATGAGCGCCGCGCGGGTGAGCGCGATGAAGCGCAGGTGCTCGTCGGGGTCGGCGGTGTAGAGGCTCGCGCGCGCGTACAGCGCCGGACAGTCGATGAGGAGCACGCGGGCGCCGCCCGCGCCCGGCAGCGCCGCCTCGAGCACCGAGAACACGTACTGGTGCGCACCTAAGGCGAGCGGCACCTGCTGCAGCGCCGCGACCGGCCGCGCCCCGAGCGCGGCGCGGTCGATCGAGGAGTAGCAGGGCGTAACGAGCCGTACGTCGTGCCGGTCGGCGTGCAGGTACTTGGCGAGCGCCGCGGCGACGTCGGCGAGCCCGCCGGTCTTCGAGAGCGGGGCCACCTCGGAGGCGAGCAGGCAAATGGCGAGTTTCCCGGGTGCGGTGCTCATTTATTAAGATTGCTGCATGCGACGCTTCCTGATCGGGCTTACGCTGGTGCTGCTGCTCGCGGTCTCGATCAGCGTGGGGGTGACGGTCGCCCGTTGGCCCCACTGCCGGCACCTGTGCCCGTGGATCTGCGCGCGAGGGGCAGTGTAACCGAAGGCTCGGGCCGCCCTGATGCACGCCGCAAGAATCGGGTCGCGCGCCGCGCCGGCATCCCTATCATTCACTCCATGACAAGGCACAGCGACAGCTTCGTCGACAGCCGCGACTTCCGCCGCATCGCCCGCGCGATCCGCTTCATCGATGAGCATTTCCGCGAGCAGCCGCGGCTCGCGGCCATCGCCGCCGTGGCCGGACTCTCGGAGTTTCATTTCAACCGCCTGTTCCGGCGCTGGGCGGGTGTGACGCCGCGGCAGTACCTGGCGTTCATCACCGCGCGGGCCGCGCGCGGCGCGCTCACCCGCGACGCCTCGGTCCTCGAGGCGGCTTACGCCGTGGGGCTCTCGGGTCCCGGGCGCCTGCATGACCTGCTGGTCACGCTCGATGCCGTGACACCCGGCGAGCTCAAGGCGCGCGGGGCGGGCATCGAGATCCGCTACGGCTTCGCGGATACGCCATTTGGCACCGCGCTGATCGCCAGCACGGCGCGTGGCGTCTGTCATCTGGGCTTCGAGGATCGTCCCCGCGAGCGTGCGGCGGCGGCCGAGCTGGCATCCCGGTGGGAGCGGGCGCATCTCACGCGCAGCGACGAGGACGCCGAGCGCCAGGCAAGCAGGATATTTGGCGCAGCTGAGGCGGGCAGAGGACCCCCGATACGGCTCGCGGTCCGGGGCACCAATTTCCAGCTCAGGGTGTGGCAGGCGCTGCTCGAAGTCGGCGCCGCCGGTCCCACGACCTACCGGGCGGTGGCGCAGGCTGCGGGAGCGCCGGGGGCCGAGCGGGCGGTCGGCAATGCGGTCGGCGCCAACCCGGTTGCCTGGCTCATTCCCTGCCACAACGTCCTGCGCTCCGATGGATCTCTCGGAGGGTACCGGTGGGGCGAAGAGCGCAAGCGCGCCATGCTCGCCTGGGCCGGGCACGACATAATGCAGACCCCCCCGCAGGAGGGTCGGAGCCTCCGGGCCGACCGTAGTCTGTCTGCATAAGTATCTGTTTTAATTAAATAAACTATCGAGACCTCCGGGCGGAAGGGGCGGGGAAGTGGTAAACTTCTGGCCGTTTCCCCTCACGTCCATCGAAGCTCTCTGAACTGCGTGCCCGAAGGCCTGACCTAAGCCACGGGCGCCCGACGAAAGACCATGTCCGCCTCGCCCTACAAGCAGCTCGAGCAGGAATTCAAGCGCCTGCATGCCTTCCGTGGCGCTCTCTCGCTCCTGCGCTGGGATGCGGCGGTGATGATGCCGCGCGGCAGTGCCGACGTTCGCGGTGAGCAGCTCGCGGCTCTCGAGACCGAGTACCACGCGCTCCTCACGGCGCCGCGGATCATCCGCCTCCTCGACCGGGCCCAGGCCAATACCCAGGGGCTCGAGGACTGGCAGGTGGCGAACCTGCGCGAGATGCGCCGTCAGCGCGACCACGCCATCGCCACGCCGGTAGCGCTCGTGGCCCGGCTCACGAAAGCCGCCTCGCGCGCCGAGTCGCGCTGGCTCGAGGCGCGCGCCGCGGGCAAGTTCGAGTCCTTCGCGCCCCACCTCGAGGAGGTGGTGCATCTGGTGCGCGACAAGGCGGCACTGCTCGGCCAGGCGCTGAACCTGGCGCCCTACGACGCCCTGGTCGACGAATTCAGCCCCGGCATCACGACCGCGGACATCGACGCCATGTTCAAGGCGCTCTCGCGCCGGCTCCCTTCGCTCATCCGCGAGGCGATCGCGCTGCAGGAGGGCCGCACACTGCTGCCGCTGGCGGGCAAGTTCCCCGCCGGCAAGCAGCGCTCGCTCACCGTCGAGGTCATGAAGGCGGTGGGCTTCCCCTTCGACCGCGGCCGGCTGGATGAGAGCGAGCAACCCTTCACCGAAGGGGTCCCCGGCGACATCCGCGTGACCACGCGCTTCGTTCCCGAGGATGTGTTCTCGGGCCTGCTCGGTGCGCTGCACGAGACCGGGCATGCGATGTACGACCTCGGGCTGCCGCAGGACTGGCGTGACCAGCCGGTCGGTCGCGACCGGGGCATGGCGCTCGAGGAGAGCCAGTCGCTGCTCATCGAGATGATGATGTGCCGCAGCCGGCCATTCGTGCGCTACGTCCAGCCGTTGCTCATGAAGCATTTCGGGGTGACGGGGCCCGAATGGGACGTCGAGAACCTCTACGGCCACCTGACCCGCGTGCAGCGCGGCGTGATCCGCGTGGATGCGGACGAGCTGACCTACCCGCTGCACATCATGCTGCGCTACGAGCTCGAGAAGCAGCTGTTGTCGGGCGAGCTCGCGGTGCGCGATCTCGCCGAGGCGTGGAACGCCGGGATGGAGAGCCGCCTCGGCATCCGCCCGGCGAACGACCTCGAGGGGTGCCTGCAGGACATCCACTGGGCGGTCGGCTCCTTCGGCTACTTCCCCTCGTACGCGCTCGGCGCGGTGATCGCGGCGCAGCTCTACGAGAGCCTGCGCGCGGAGGTGGCGGCGCTCGATGAGCAGCTCGCCCGCGGTGAGTTCGCGGGACTCTTTGGCTGGCTGCGCACGCAGGTGCACGGCCTCGGAGCGAAGGTCCCGGTGCAGGAGCTGCTGAAGAGCGCCACCGGCAAGCCGCTCTCTTCCGCTTCCTTCATTCGCTACGTCGAGGCAAAGTACCTGGAGAGCGCCACGAGCGTAGCGGCGGCCTGAAGGCCCGCAGCGCCGCTCGCGGCGCGACCGGCTGAGGATCCGCTTAGGTCTCCGACCCCGACGTGAAGCGCGCCGACGCAAAGCCCTCCCGCACCCTCGAGCGCCTGGCGGCACGCCTGCGCGGCTCGGTGGGCGCGTGCATCGCCGACTTCCACATGATTGCCCCGGGCGATCGGATCATGGTGTGCCTCTCGGGCGGCAAGGACTCCTACACGCTGCTCGACCTGCTGCTGTCCCTCAAGCGCAGCGCGCCGGTGCACTTCGAGCTGCTGGCGGTCAATCTCGACCAGAAACAGCCCGGCTTTCCGCCCGAGGTCCTGCCCCGGTATCTCGAGGAGCTGCGGGTTCCGTACCACATCATCGAGCAGGACACCTACAGCGTCGTGAAGCGCGTCGTGCCCGACGGCCGGACGCTGTGCGGGCTGTGCTCGCGACTGCGGCGCGGGGCGCTGTACCGCTTCGCTTCCGAGCACGGCATCACGAAGATCGCGCTCGGCCACCATCGCGACGACATCGTCGAGACGCTGTTTCTGAACCTGTTCTTCGGCGGACGCCTGAAGGCCATGGCGCCGAAGCTGCTCTCCGACGACGGCCGCCACATCGTCATTCGCCCGCTCGCCTATGTCGCCGAGCGCGACATCGCCCGTTACGCGCGCGGCCGCGGCTTCCCCCTCATCCCCTGCAAGCTGTGTGGCTCGCAGGAGAACCTGCAGCGGCTCGCCGTCAAGAGGATGCTCGCCGGGTGGGAGCGTGAGTTCCCGGGACGCACCGAGACCATCTTCCGCGCGCTGCGCAACGTCGAGCTCGAGCACCTTGCCGATCCGCGCCGGTTCGATTTCGCCGGCCTCGACTCGCGGCGCGTGGCCCCCATGAGCGAGCGCGAGGAGCGGCGGCTCGAAGCGCAAAGCCTCTCGGGCGCACTCGCGTCCCATTCGGCGGGCGCCTGAGCTGCGCGCGTGCCGGAGCCGCTGCCACTCGCCAACTGTTACTGGGTAGTGCCGGGGAAGCTGCTCGCCGGCGAATATCCCGCCGGCGCCAGCCCCGAGACGACGCGCGAGCGGCTGCAGCGGCTGACGCAGGCCGGGATTGCCGCCTTCATCGACCTGACGCAGGCCGGGGAGCTCGCTTCCTACGAGGCGGAGCTGCCGGCGGGCGTCGACTACGTCCGTAAGCCGATTCCCGATCACGGACTTCCGGAAGGGCGCAGCCACATGGCCGGGATTCTCGCCTCGTTGCGCCAGGCGCTCGACTCGTCGCGCCCCGTGTATCTGCATTGCCGCGCGGGGATCGGCCGCACCGGGATGGTGGCCGGGTGCTTCCTGGCCGAGCAGGGCCTCGGCGGCGAGGGGGCCCTCGCCGAGCTCAACCGCCTCTGGCAGCAGAGTGCCCGCTCGGCGCTTTGGCCGTCGGTCCCCGAGACCGACGAGCAGGTCGAGTTCGTGCGTGCCTGGGCTACGCCCGCGGCGGCCGATGGCGATCCGCTGCTCGAGCCCTCGACCCTGGTGGCGGCGCGCGCGCTGCGCGAGCGTTTCATCGGCGCACTGGTTGGGCTCGCCGTGGGGGACGCGGTCGCCGCCGCGACCCAGTTCAGGCGCCCGGGCCACTTCGCGCCGGTGGGGGACCTGCTGGGCGGCGGGCCCTTCGACCTGCCGCGCGGCGGCTGGAGCGATGACACGGCGATGGCGCTGTGTCTCGCGGAGAGTCTGCTCGAGTCCGGCGGTTTCGACGCCCGCGACCAGGTCGAACGCTACACGCGCTGGCAGAGCCAAGGGCATCTCTCGGCGACCGGCCAGTGCGTCGGCATCACCGCCGCCACCGCGCGCGCCCTCGCGGCGGCACGGTGGCGGCGGCAGATGTTCTCGGGGTCGCACGATCCCGGGGCCCTCGACCCCTAGCCGCTGTCGCGCGTGACTCCGGTGGTAATGTACTTCTTCGCCGACGCGCTGGCCGCGCAGGAGCAGGCGGCGCAAGCCGCGCGCCCGACCAGCCAGGCGCCCGCAGTGCTGGCCGCCTGCCGCACGCTCGCCCGCTCGCTCCATGCGGCGCTGGCGGGCCGGTCCAGAGAGACCATTGCTGCGGTCCTGCCCCAGGCGCCGGCCGGCGGTTCATTTTCCGCCGAGGCCAGCGCGACCGCCCCGCAGGCGCTCGCCGCTGCGCTCGATGCCTTCAGGCGCACCGGCAATTTCCGCGACGCGGTGCTGGCCGCCGCCAACCTCGGGGGCAACTCGGACGTGACCGCCGCAGTCACCGGCGCGCTCGCCGGCGCCCACTACAGTGCAAGCGCCATCCCCGCTTTGTGGCGCAACAGCCTGATGAAGCAGCAGTTGATCGAAAGCTTCGCCGACCGGCTCCTCGCCCACGCACTGGTCGAGCTGGGCGGCTGAAGGCTTCCGGGTGCGCCGCGGCTGAAGACATCGCCGGCGCGCTTCGGCTAAGCTGCGCTTCGCCGTCCGCTCCCAAGAAAACTCAGCTCTCGCCCGTATGTCCCCGACACGCGCCGCCGGCCGCCGCTCACGCGCCGTGCGCTCAAGCCCGGGCCGCCGCCCCGCGAGGCGCGCGCCGCCGTACGCGTGGGAGCGTCTGAGCGACGAGCAGCTCCTGCAGAAGCGCTTCTGCGATCTGAAGCTCTCGATCAAGCGCTCGCCGCTCGCCGCGTACGTGCGGCAGCTGTACTCCGACCTGGAGCGGCGCGGACTCGAGGTCCGCCCGCACGTGTGGCTCTCCGAGGAGTGGTTCTCGCCGGACAGCGTTCCCGGCATCGCCGTGCCCTTCTACCTCGCGCACCCGCGGCTCGAACGGCTCGAGCGGCGGCTGATGCACGAGGCCGAGGGCGGAAACTCCCGCCTGCTGATGCGGATCCTTCGCCACGAAGCCGGACATGCGCTCGACAACGCCTATCGCCTCCGCCGGCGCAAGCGCTGGCGGGAGGTGTTCGGCTATGCCTCGCTCCCCTATCCGGCGCGTTACCGCGCGCGCGCCGGCAGCCGCCGCTACGTGCAGCACCTCGGCGAGTGGTACGCGCAGGCGCATCCCGCCGAGGATTTCGCCGAGACCTTCGCGGTGTGGCTGACGCCGAAATCGGGCTGGCGCAAGAGCTACGCCGACTGGCCGGCGCTGCACAAGCTGAAGGCGGTCGATGAGCTCGTCGCGAGCGTGCGCGGCGCCCGTCCGCCGGTGCGCAACCGTACCCGCATCGAGCCGCTCGACCTCAACACCCGTACGCTCGCGCAGCACTACCGGCGCAAGCTCCGGCACAACCGCATGATCCGCCGGGGACTTGCCGACGAGCTGCTGCAGCGTGCCTTCAGCCACGAGCGGGCCCGGCGCAGCGCGCCGAGCGCGGCAGCACTGCTGCGTGCCGACGCGCGGCGCCTCACGGCCGCCGTGGCGCGTGCGCTCACGACCGAGCGCTACAGCGTGGCGCAGGTGCTGCGCATGCTGATCGAGCGCTGCGAGCACCTCGGCCTGTACGTGCGTGGCAACCGCCGCGAGGCGCTGCGCTACACGCGCTGGATGCTCGAGCGGCTGACGGGACTCTATTCCCAAGGCGAGACTCCGCAACTGCCCTTATGAGGCGACTGCGCACGCTCGTCGTCGTGCACGCGAGCCTGGTGCCACCGGAGAAACTCGAAGGCCACAGCGACCGGGAAGTCGAGGAGTGGCGTACCGAGTACGACGTCACCTCGACGCTGCGCCAGCTCGGGCACGACGTGCGCTGCGTCGGCGTGCTCGACAGCCTCACGGAGCTGCGCAGCACGATCGCCGACTGGGAGCCGGACATCGTCTTCAACCTGCTCGAGGAATTCGACGGCATCGTCACCTATGACCAGCACGTGGTGGCCTTCCTCGAGCTGATGCGCCAGCCCTACACCGGCTGCAATCCGCGCGGGCTGCTGCTGTCGCGCGACAAGACGCTCGCCAAGCAGCTGCTCGCCTTCCATCGCATCGCGACGCCGCAGTTCGCCGTCTTCCGCCGCGGCGTGCGCTTCCACGTGCCACGCAAGCTCCGTTTTCCGCTGTTCGTGAAGTCCACGGTCGAGGACGCCTCGCTCGGCATCGCCCAGGCCTCGGTGGTGGAGGATGCGGCGCGGCTCGAGGAGCGCATCGCCTTCGTGCACGAGCAGATCAAGTCCGACGCCCTGGTCGAGGAGTACGTCGAGGGCCGCGAGCTGTACGTCGGCGTGATGGGCAACGAGCGGCTGACGCGCCTGCCGGTCTGGGAGATGGTGTTCGGCTCGATGCCGGACTCGCTCGCCGCCATCGCCACCCGCAAGGTGAAGTGGGACAAGCGCTACCAGGCGAAGTACGGCATCACGACGCACGCCGCCGAGGATCTGCCGCCGGCGGTACTGGCGGCGCTCGACCGGCTGTCGCGCCGCATCTATCGGGCGCTCGGCCTGTCCGGCTATGCTCGCATGGATTTCCGGGTGAACGCGCAGGGGCAGGTGTACGTGCTCGAGGCCAACGCCAATCCCAATCTGGAGGCCGCCGAGGATTTCGCCGAATCGGCGCGTGCCGCCGGCACTCCCTACGGCGAGCTGCTCGAGCGCCTCATGGACCTCGGGCTCAAGTACCGGGCGCAGTGGCGTGCCACCTATGGCTGAGGGCGTGCGCGCCGGGCTGAGATTGCTGGCCGCGCTCGCCTGCGTAGCGCCCTTCGCCCTCGGCGGCTGCGCCGGCGGCGGTGGCCACGGGAGGGGCAAGGCCGACAGGCTGAGCGAGCAGGACCTGCTGCTGATGCTCACCATACTGCCCGGCCGCTACGACAACAGCGCTCAGGCCGAGGCGGATGCACACAGCAACGCCCACCCGGTGCACGAGGCCGTCGTGCTCATCGTCACCCATGTGTTCACGCCGCGCCTCGGCCACTACGTCTACTACGCCCAGGAATCCGCCGCCGCCGACCCGCGCCGCATCCTCGCGCAGAAAATGTGGAGCTTCGAGCTCACGGAAAAGCACGTCATCCAAGAGACGCTCTACGAGCTCAGCGAGCCCGCGCGCTGGCGCGACGGCTACCTCGACAAGGATCTGTTCACCAGTGTGCAGATGGAGGACGTGCAGCTCGAGCCCTGCCGGCTCGTCTGGACGAAGAAGGGCGACGGCTTCGTCGCCGCGCACGACCCGAAGTTCTGTCCGGCGGGCGGTGCCGAAGCGGCGCCGGAATTGGAGCTCACCACGGGCGCGCTCTCGATCGCGGATTACAAGTTCGTGCGCAAGGGACGCTAGCCGTGCAGGCCGCTTACGAGCTCACGGTGCTGTTCCTGCGCCTGTGGCTGCTGGGGGCGGTCATCCTGGCGGTGATATCGCTTTCGGACTTCGTGTTCCGACGGCCGCACGGGCCGGCGCTGCTGGTGCGCCGCTTGGGCGTGTGCCTGATATGGCCACTGGCGCTCGTGAGCTCGCAGGGCCGCGCCACGCTGCGGGGCAGACTCAAGGGGGTGTGATGTGAAGATGCGCTTCGTGATTCTGGTCCTGCTTGCCGCCGCGCTCAGCGGATGCGGCATCCATACGGTCGATACCGGCCATCGCGGCGTCAAGGTTACCTTCGGCCAGGTCCAGGGCGATGCGCTCACCGAAGGACTCTACTTCGTCAACCCCTTCACCACCTCCATCGTGGAGATCGACACCCGCACGCAGCGCTGGGACGGCAAGACCGATGCCTACACCAAGGACGTTCAGGTGTCGCACGTGGCGTTCACCCTCAACTATCAGCTGCGCCCCGAGGCGGCGACCACCGTGTACCGCACGGTCGGTGCCGACTGGGCCAACAAGCTCATCGCACAGGTGATCTATCAGGACCTGAAGGATGTGGTCGCCAAGTGGGATGCAGTCGACCTGATCGCGAACCGGCAGAAGGCGACCGACGATGCACAGGCGGCGATCGTCCGCGACCTCGAGCAGCGCAACGTCATCGTCAGCGGCTTCTTCCTCAACGACATCTCCTTCTCGGACGAGTTCGACCATGCGGTCGAGGCCAAGGTGATCGCCGCGCAGCAGGCACTGCAGGCCCAGAACCAGACCGAGCGGATCAAGCAGGAGGCACAGCAGAAGGTCATCCAGGCGCAGGCCGAGGCGCAGTCCATGAAGATCCGCGCCGACGCGCTCGCCCAGAATCCGAAGCTGGTCGAGTGGGAGGCCGTGCAGAAGTGGAACGGCGTGCTGCCTCAGTACACGCTGGGCGGAAGCATCCCCTTCATCCAGATGCCGACGGGGTCGGGCCGCTGAGCGCTCTGAAGCGTCAGTTCTTCAGGTGCGCGTCGAGCCCGAGCGCCCACATTTCGACGAAGTGCTCGGCTAGTGAGCTGAATCCTTCAGGTGAGTATCGAGCCCGAGCGCTCGCGTGTCTACGGAGTGCTCGGCTGGTGAGGCGAGGCTTTCAGATGCGTATCCAGCCACTCGAACACCGCGTGATGCCACTGGATACTGTCGGCGGGCTTGAGCACCCAGTGGTTCTCATTCGGGAACACCAGCAGCCGGCTCTCGATGCCGCGCCGCTGTAGCGCGGTGAACACCCCGAGTCCCTGCGAGTAGGGGATGCGGAAGTCCTGCTCGCCGTGGATGACCAGCATCGGCGTGCGCCACTGGCTGACGAAGTTGGCGGGGTTGAACTTCTCGTAGAGCTCCGGGGCGTCGTAATAGGTGCCGCCCATCTCCCACTCCGGGAACCACAGCTCCTCGGTGGAGTAATACATCGAGCGCTGCTCGAAGACCCCGTCGTGGCTCACGATGCAGCGGAAGCGGTCCGGCCAGTTGCCCTCGATCCAGTTCATCATGAAGCCGCCGTAGGAAGCGCCGAGCGCGCACACGCGCCCGCCATCGAGCCACGGATAGCGCTCGAGGGCCGCGGCCAGTCCCTTCTGCAGATCGACCAGCGGCTTGCCGCCCCAGTCACGGCTGATCGAATCCGTGAACGCCTGGCCGTAGCCGGTGGAGCCGTGGAAATCGATGCTCACGACTCCGTAGCCGTGGCCGGCGAACACCTGCATGTTCCAGCGATAGTGCCACTCGTTGCCCATGCTCCCCTGCGGGCCGCCGTGCACGATGAACGCCACCGGAAAGCGCTGGCCCGGCTCGTAGCCATAGGGCTTCACCACGTAGCCGTAGACCGCCTCGTCGTTCCAGCCCTTGAAGTTGAATTGCTCGAAGTCGCTCAAGCGCCGCGCGGCCACGAGCACGTGGTTCACGTCCGTGAGCCGTGTCAGCGCGCCGCCGCGGGCCGGGAGCGAGTAGAGATCGGCGGGCCCGCCGAGGCTGTCGAGACTCAACACGATCGAATCGCGGCCCGGCGAGAAGTCGGCGACCTCGCCGTTGGCGATGAGCCTGGTCGGTGCCCCGCTCTTTACGTCGATCGAATAGAGCGCATGCTGCCCGAGCTCGTCGACCGCGGCGAGCAGGTGCTGCCCGTCGCCCGCCACCGCCAGCCGTCCCACCGAGCGGTCCCAGGAGGCGGTGAGCGGGCGCACCGCGCCGCTGCGTGCGCTGCGCAACATCACGTGGTAGCGGTCGGACTCGAAGCCGGGCCGGTCCTGCGCCAGCCAGGCGAGGTCGCCGTTCGGCAGAAACACCGGCTGCGCGTCATCGGCGGGATTCGCGGCGGTGAGATTGACCGGGGCCGACGAGCCGTCCACCGGCGCCTGGTAGAGGTCGAAGTTGGTCGACCACGGCTCGGTGAGCCCGGCGATGCGGGCGGAGAACACCAGCGTGGCGCCGTCGGGACTGAAGGCGTAATCCTCATCGCCGCCGAAGGGCTTGCGCGGAATGTCGGCATCGAACCCCTTCGACACGTCGACCGGCGCGCCGGCCGCCCCGTCGGCGCCGAGCCGCGCGCTGAACAGGTGCGAGCGGGTGCCGTCGCTCCAGCTGTCCCAGTGACGCACGAACATCCGGTCGTAGGTGCGGCCGCTCGCCTTATCCTTCTCCTTCGCGTCCAGGCGGCTCCTGGTGCAGGCGAGGTCGGGACAGTCGGGGAAAACGGCCAAGGAAAGAGCGAGTAAGTCGCTGCGCGGTGAGAGCTTGAACGAGCCGACGTCGAGCGGGTAGTCGGTTATGCGCCGCGCTTCGCCCGAGGCCAGCGACCAGCGCCAGACCTGCGAGCTGCCGCTGCGTTCGGAGAGGAAGTAGAGCGCGCGCGAGTCGCCCGCCCAGCGCGGGCTCGAGTCATTCGCCTTGCCGTCGGTGAGCTGCACCGGCGCGGCGCCCGGGCGGGTGAGATCGAGCAGCCAGAGACTGGTGCGGCCCTTGTTGGCCTCCAGATCCGTCTCGCGCTGCACGTAGGCGACGCGCTGCCCGTCCGGCGACAACTGCGGGTCGCTGACGCGCTTCAGCACCACCAGGTCCTCGGCCGTGAACGGCGCGCCGGCCGCCGCGGACGCGAGCGGGACGGGACCCGCCGCGAGCACGCACACCAGCAGCGGGACGGCAGACTTCAGCGCACGCATGGGGATTCCTTCAGCCGACTTCGTCGGCCGGGATGGTCCAGGACTCGGCCTGCGCCGCGCGCAGCCATTCCTGCAGGGCGCCGTCCTCCAGCACGGTCGCCATGTACCAGCGCGCGGTGTCGGAGACGCGCGCGCCGTAGGTGTTGAAGCGCAGCACCACCGGCGCGTACATGGCATCGGCGATGGTGTACCCGGCGCCGAACAGCCATGGACCGCCGGCGCCGAAACGGTGCCGGCAGTCGTTCCAGATCTCGTCGATCCGCTCGATATCGGCGGCCAGCGCGGCGGTCATCGCCGTGCGGCGGTGGCGCGCGCGCGCGTTCATCGGCCAGAGCGCGCGCAGGCTGGCGAATCCGGAATGCATCTCAGCGGAGATCGAGCGTGCCAGCGCGCGCGCCTCGCTCTGGCGCGGCCAGCCCTGCCCGGTGAGCTCGGCTGCGAACTCGCAGATCGCGAGCGAGTCCCAGACGGCGAGCTCGCCGGCACGCAGCACCGGCACGCGGCCGCTCGGCCCGAAGCGCTCGATCTGCTCGTGCGTATCGGGCTGATCGAGCGGGATGACGAGCTCCTCGAACTCCACGCCGAGATGCCGCAGCGCGATCCAGGCGCGCAGCGACCACGAGGAATAGTTCCTGTTGCCTACGGCCAGAGTGAGCTGCGCCACTTAGTGGTAACCTTCAACTCGTGCTGAACGACGTGCGCGCCATCGCGTTCGATCTCGATAATACACTGTGGGATGTCGAGCCGGTGCTGGCGCGGGCCGAAGTGCGCCTGCTCGAGTGGCTGCGCCAGCACTGCCCGCGCATCCCCGAGCAGGTCTCGCTCGAGGACATGCGCGCGGCGCGCGAGCAGCTGGCGCGCTCCGAGCCGCACAACGCCCACGACGTTACCTATCTGCGGCTCAGCGCGCTCGAGCGCCACGCGCGCGAGTGCGGCTACCACGAGGACCTGGCGGCGCGCGCCTTCGAGGTGTTTCTCGCCGCGCGCTGCGAGGTCGAGATCCTGCCGGACGTGCGTCCGGGCCTGGCGCGGCTCGAGCGTCGCTTCACGCTCGCCTCGCTCAGCAACGGCAACGCCGATCTCGGGCGGATCGGTCTCGACTCCGCGTTCGCCGTCTCGCTCAACGCGCGCCAGATCGGCGCCGGCAAGCCCGACCGCCGCTGCTTCGAGCGGCTGGCGAGTGAGCTCAAGGTGGCCCCGCGCAATCTCGTCTACGTCGGCGACGATCCCTGGCTCGACGTGCAGGCGGCGCGTGCCGCCGGCTGCCGCAGCGCCTGGATGAACCGCCGCGCCTCGCCCTGGCCTGCCGATCTCGCGCCCGCGGACCTCGCCGTCCGGGACTTGAGTGAGCTTGCGGCGCTGCTCGGCGCCTGAGGCGCGCGCGTCCTTCTCAGGCCGGCAATGGCCGGCCGCGGGTCTCCACGATGAGGAAACGCGACAGCAGCGCGGCGGCGAGCGGCACCACGCCGAGCCACAGCAACACCTGCGTGAGCGCGGCCGCGGAGCCGCCGGCGGCGGAGCTCACCCAGCCGATGACCAGCGGTCCGAGTGCGGCCAGCACTCGGCCGGTGTTGTAGCAGAAGCCTGCGCCGGTGGCGCGGATGCCTACCGGGAACAGCTCCGGAAGATAGAAGGTGAAGGCGCCGAAGATGCCGTATACGCCCGCACCGACCAGGGCGAGCAGCGAGAGGCGCGTGTACGGCTCGAGCGGCAGGCCGAAGGTCGCGAACAGCGCGAGCGCCGAGTACAGGAAGTAGACCATGAACATCGGCCGGCGGCCGAGCCGCTGCGCCAGCGGGATGGCCGCGAACGTGCCGAGCAGGCCGCCAAGATTGAAGGCGTTGGAGGCATGCGCCTGCCAGGCGGCCGCCAGCGCCTGGGCCTGCGCGGGGACGAGGCCGAGCCGCTGCGCCTCGTGTGCGGACAGGCTCGCGCCGAGCAGCGGCACGAAGGCGTTGCAGCCCCACCAGCAGAGGATCGCGACCGCCGCCGCGAACAGGCCGCCGAAGGTCGCCGCCCGCATCGCGGGCGAGAACAGCTCGCGCGGGCCGGCCGGGGCGGCGCGTGCGCGGCTCGCCCGCCATTGCTCGCTCTCGCGCAGGAAGATGCGCACCAGCAGCGCCAGCACTACCGGCAGCAGGCCGGCGAGGAACACGTAGCGCCACGCCAGCTGCGGCTGGCCCGCGAACCACAGGCCGCTGATCAGATAGTTGACGCTGCTCGCGAGCACCACGCCGAGCGGCGAGCCGGTCTGCATGATGACACCGGCCTCGACCCGGCGGTTCTCCGGGACCGCCTCCGCGACCAGCGAGGCACCGACTGCCCACTCGCCGCCGATGCCGAGCGCGGCGACCGCGCGGCACAGGATGAGCTGCGCGAGGTTGCCGACCAGCGCACAGGCACTGGTGCCGAGCGCGTACAGCGCGATGGTCACGAACAGCGCGCGCTTGCGGCCGATGCGATCGGCGATCCACCCGAACACGAATCCGCCGAGCGCCCAGCCGATGAGCAGCGTCGAGGTGATGACGCCATTCCAGAACACCACGGCGGAGCGGGCCGCGGGGGAGTCCGGCGGCAGGTGCAGCAACACCGGGATGCAGTTGCGCGCCACGAAGTTGAAGAGCACGGCGTCGTAGACGTCGAAGCCCCAGCCGGCCCAGCCGGCCGCGATGACCAGCCAGTGGTAGCCCGAGAGGCCGAGAAAAGGTGCCTGTGAACCAGTTAACGGACTCGTCTGCACGGCTGCCCCCGCAGCGGCAGTTAGCACTCTCGCGGGTGCGCTGCCAGTTTTTCTTCTCACAGTTTGCACTTAATCAGCGCAGCACGTCACGGTATCGCCGTCGGGCTTGGAGAGAACCTCTTGGCGGGCCGTTACGTATCGACAGGAGGTGACGGACCATGAGTGCCGATGCCGAACGAGTCGTGCCGGTGGCGAATCTGCAGGAGTTCTTCCGGGACAGCCTGCACGGGGCGCTGCAGCGGCAGCAGGTCGCGGTCGAGGACCAGACCGAGCACTATGTCGTCAATCTGCTGACTCTGTTTGCACGCTCCGAAGCGCTCTACGAGGGGCCGCCGGGATGCGTGCGCCTGAAGCCGCTGGTGGTCATGCTGTGCGAGGCGCTCGAGGCGCCGACCCCCGCGGAGCGCCACCGCGGCCTGCAGCGCCTCGGCGACGTGTCGCTGTTCGTCGCCGGATTCTTCGCGCGCGGCTTCGCCGCTCGCCTCATCGACATCGACTATCACATCGCCATGGGCGGGCGCGCGTACGGTGAGCTGGCCCAGTTGATCGCCCGCGGCCGCGGACGGGTGCTGGGCGCGGTGTTCGCCGAGCTGGCGGAGAAATTCCAGCCGCTGGTCGACGCACTCAACGACATCAGCGAGACCTCCTACCGCCATACCGACCAGGACATCCTGCGGCTCTACGAGCTGTGGCTGAAGACCGGCAGCGCGCGCAGCTATTTCATCCTCGAGCGGCTCGGGGTCAAGCCGACCCGCGGCGGCGGCGGCAGCCCGCGGGCTCACTGAAACGCCATGCTGCTGTCGCGCCTGCAGGAGCTCATCGGTGGCATCTACGATGTCCGCGTCGCCTACGACGTCTACGATTTCCTGGTGACCGACCGCGGCCGGCTGCCACGCGCGCCGCACTCCGGAGTCGCTGACGAAGAGCTGATCGTCGCGGAGAGCGCCGACGGCAGCGAGGTCGCCATGTCGCTGTACCTCGATCCGGCGCTGCTCGAGCGCCTGCAGAGCGCCGACCCGCTGGTCGAGCTGCATGGCGGCAACGTGGCGGACTGGTGGACGGCGCTCGAGGGAGTGAGCCACTTCCTGTACCTCGCCTGGAACGCCGGGCACGACAAGCCGGTGTCGCTGCTCGAGCTGGAGATGCAGGCCGAGGTCGACAAGTACGTCGCGAGCTACTGGCTCATGCGGCGCCAGTATCCCGGGCACTTTCCGGCGGAGTTGCGCCGGGTGCTGTTCGAGCGTACCCGCCTCGATCCACGGCTCACCCGGGAACGCCGCGCGCTGTACGGCGAGGCGAGTCGCTACGCCGCGCGCTTCTGCCGCCGGCTCGAGCAGCGCCTGACGGATGCGGTGCACGGTGAGCGCGAGCTCGGCGAGCGCGAAGTGCTGGCTGAGCTGCGCCGCTTCTATCGCCTGAGCAACGCGCGCAAGCGTGCGCATATCGAGCGGACTGCGTAAGCCGGCGGCGGCGGCGCGCGCAGCGGTGGCGGTCGCAGCGGGCGTCTCAGCTGTCTTCGTCGTCGTCGCCGCGGGCCTTGCGCGCCTCGAGCTCGCGCTTCTTCTTGATCCACTCGGAGAGCTTGCGCAGATCGGTACGGGTGGTGTTGCCGGGAGCGGTCTTCGGGTAGCTGGCCGTGTGCCGCGAGTAGGGGTCGTAGCTCGCGTCGTCGTCTTTGAGCTCGAGCGCGGGATTGCCGAGGATCTCGAGCACCGGACGCTCGATGGTACCGTCGGGCGCGTCGCGCCATTCGACCGAGGCCATGCCGCGGTCATCGTGCACGATTACACCGATGCGCCGGCGGTTGGTTTCGGCCCCACCGGAATTCCCCTTGAGCGTCTTTTTCTTGAGTGACTCGTCCACGGATTATGTCGCCCACGGCGCGATGCGCTTCACGCTTTGTGAGCGTACCCGCCCATGCAGCGCCTCTTCTGCGACCTGCGTCACGGATCAAACGGCGACAGTTGTGTTGGTTATGGCAAAGCGCGCGCGCAGCAGCCCGATGACCGTCTTGCTGTCGGTGATGGTGCCGGCGAGCGCCCATTCGCAGGCAGTCTCGAAAGGCAACCAGTGAATTTCGATTACTTCGGCGCGCTCGTGCGCCGCGGCGGCAGGCGCGATTCCGGTCGCGAGGTAGAGATGGATAACTTCGCTGAACACCCCCGGCGAGGACAGCGAGGTCCCGAGGCTCGCCCAGTGGCGGCCGGCGACCCCGGCTTCCTCGGCGAGCTCGCGCTGGGCGGTGCCGAGCGGCGGCTCACCCGGCTCGAGCTTGCCCGCCGGCAGTTCCCACAGCCAGCCGTCGGCCGCGTAGCGGTACTGCCTGAGCAGGCACACGCGCCGCCCGGCATCCAGCGCCACCGCAGCTGCGCCGCCCGGATGGTGCACGATCTCGAGAGCCGTGCGATGCCCGTTGGGGAGCACCACCTCGTCGGTGGTGACGCGGATGATGCGGCCGGTGAAATTCACGCTCTGGCTGAGGGGTTTCATGGGACGCATCCTAACCCGCCGTGCCGGCCGCCGGTCGCCAGCTGCTGCGGGCGGCGAGTATAGTCGGCGCGTCCATGCCCACCACCGCGCACCTCGAGAAGCTCAACGCCGCGCAGCGCAAGGCGGTGACGCACGGCGAGCCGCTGCCCGACAAGGGCTTCGCCGCCGGTCCGCTGCTGATTCTCGCCGGCGCCGGCACCGGTAAGACCGACACCCTGGCGCACCGCGTGGCGCACCTGGTGATCCACGGCGTCGATCCGGCGCGCATCCTCATGCTCACCTTCACGCGCCGCGCGGCCCAGGAAATGCGCCGCCGCGCGCACGAGATCACCAAGAGGGCGCTGAACGAGTCCCTCGGCGGCGTGAGCGCCTCGATCTCGCAGCGCCTCGGCTGGGCGGGCACCTTTCACTCGATCGGCAACCGGCTGCTGCGCCACTACGCCGGGCATCTGCAGCTCGATCCGCACTTCAGCGTGATCGACCGCGGCGACTCCGCCGATCTCATGGACAGCCTGCGCGCCGAGCTCGGACTGGCGGCCCGCGACCAGCGCTTTCCGCGCAAGGACACCTGTCTCGCGATCTACTCCAATCGCGTCAACACCCGCACCGCGCTCAAGGACGTGCTCGAGCGGCACTTCCCGTGGTGCGCACAGTGGGAGACGGAGCTCAAGGAGCTGTTCCGCGCCTACGTCGAGCAGAAGCAGCACGCCCACCTGCTGGATTACGATGACCTGCTGCTCTACTGGCACGGGATGATGGGCGAGCCGCGCCTCGCTCAGCACATCGGCGCGCACTTCGACCACGTGCTGGTCGACGAGTATCAGGACACCAACCGGCTGCAGGCGGAGATCCTGCACGCCATGAAGCCCGACGGCACCGGGCTCACCGTGGTCGGCGACGATGCGCAGGCGATCTATTCGTTCCGTGCCGCCGCCGTGGAGAACATCCTGGGATTCTCCGAGCGCTTCAAGCCGCGCGCCGAGGTGGTCGCGCTGGCGCAGAACTACCGCTCGACCCAGCAGGTGCTCGACGTCGCCAACGCGGTCATGGGCGAGGCGCCGCGCCAGCAGCGCAAGTACCTGCTGTCGATCCGCGGCCAGGGCACGCGGCCGCGCGCGGTCACCGTGGATGAGCTGCAGACCCAGGCCGAGTACGTCTGCAACGAGGTGCTGCGGCGGCGCGAGGCGAACGTGCCGCTCAGGCGCCAGGCGGTGCTGTTCCGCAGCGCCAGCCACAGCGACGTGCTCGAGGTCGAGCTCGCCAAGCGCAAGATCCCGTTCGTCAAGTACGGCGGACTCAGGTTCCTCGAGGCGGCGCACGTCAAGGATCTGCTGTCGGTGCTGCGCTGGGCCGACAACCCGCGCAACACGCTGGCCGCCTTCCGGGTGCTGCAGCTGCTGCCGGGCATGGGCCCGGTCAACGCGAGCGCGGCGATCGAGCATCTCGAGGCCGGTGGCCATAGCTTCGAATCGCTGAAGACCTTCAAGCCGCCCCAGACGCACGAGATGGACTGGAAGCGTCTCATCGAGCTGATGCTGGCGCTCTCGAACCCGGAAGCGCAGTGGGCCGGCCAGGTGCACCAGGCGCGCGAGTGGTATCAGCGGCACTTCGAGCGCATCTACGAGCACTTTCACAGCCGGCTCGGGGATCTCGATCAGCTCGAGCATCTCTCGGGACAGTATCCGTCGCGCGAGCGTTTCATCACCGAGCTCACCCTCGACCCGCCGCACGCCACCAGCGATCTCGCCGGCCAGCCGGCGCTCGAGGAGGATTATCTGGTGCTGTCCACCATTCACTCGGCCAAGGGCATGGAGTGGGACACGGTCTACGTGCTCAACGTGGTGGACGGCAGCTTCCCCTCCGAGTTCGCCACCGGCAAGCCGGAGCTCATCGAGGAGGAGCGGCGGCTGCTGTATGTCGCCCTGACACGCGCGCAGAACGACCTGGCGCTCGTCATGCCGCTCAAGTTCCATCTCACCCAGCAGCCGCGCCACGGGGACGCGCACGTCTACGGCGGCCGCAGCCGCTTTATGACCGAGAAGGTCCTGAAGACACTCGACGCCGTGACCTTCCAGGGTTCGATCGGCGCCGGCGACGCCCTGCAGCGCACCGGCGAGCAGGTCACGGTCGATGTGGGGGCGCGCCTGCGGGAGATGTGGTAGCGGCGGCAGTGCGCTAGTCTGCGCTGGCGATGCTGATTCACGAGATGACGCTGGAGGAATGCCGCGCGGCGCTCGCGCGGGCGGATTTCGGCCGGCTCGCATGCGCGCGCGACGACCAGCCGTACGTCGTGCCGATTCACTTCGCGTACGACGGCGATAGCGTCTACGGACTGACCACCGACGGCCAGAAGATCGATTGGATGCGCTCGAATCCGCGCGTCTGTCTCGAAGTGGACCAGCGCTCGAGCCACGATCGCTGGGTGAGCATCGTGGTGCTGGGGCGCTTCGAGGAGCTTGCCGGGACCCCTGACGGCGAGCGCGCGCGCACGCACGCGCTCGAGCTGCTGCAGCGGCGCGAGGGCTGGTGGCAGCCGGCGAGCGTCTCGAGGCCCGGGCGGGAGCAGCGCGCGCCCATTTTCTACCGCATCCGCGTGACGCAGATGACGGGGTTGCGCGCCGAGCCCGACGGCGTCGTCTAGCGATCTGCGGGTCTGATCAGGCGCGGCTCGTCGAACTCGAGGTGATTCACGTAAGGCCCGACCGGGTGGCAGACCATCAGTGTCTGCGGGTAGGACTGCAGCAGCTCGCTCGCCCGGCTGACGCTCGCTGCGAGCCACGCCTGGTAATCCTCGGCCCGCAGGATCACCGGCATCTGCCGGGTCGCGGAGTCGATCTCGGCCAGCAGCGGGTTGGCGTCGACGGTGATGAGCGCACAGCTCTCGATGACTTCGTCGCTGGCTTCCGCGCGCTCCCAGAGCGCGGCCACGCCGAATACCGTCCGGTTCACCAGGCGCACGTACCAGGGCTGGTCGTGGCCGGCCGCCGCGCGTTTCCACAGGTAAAAGCCCGCGATGGGCACGATGCCCCTCTGGCCGTGAAGCCACGGGGTGTGCAGCTCGCGCACGAACCTCAGCTCATCGCCGCGGACTGAGCCGCGGCTGGTGAGATCGATGGCGCCGCTCGCGGTCCTGTGCGCCAGGCCCCACCTCATCATCACGCCCTCGGTTTCGCGCTCGTGCATCGTGGCGACCGGCACGCCGTGCCCGACTGCCACGTTGAAGCGCACGGAGAATTGCCACCACGGCCGCGCGACCGCGAGCTCAGCGTCGACTTCCTCGCGGCTCGGGATGACGAGTCGTTGAGTCATGCGCGCCGCGCGGCGGCCGAGGCCGCTATTTCGCCGGCTTGACGAATTTCAGCGTGAAGCGGTCGCTCTCGCCGATGGCGGCGTACTTGTCGCGGTCCTTGTCGCCCAAGCGGTAGGTGGGAGGCAGCGTCCACACGCCCTGCTCGTAATCCTTAGTGTCCTTCGGGTTGGCGTTCACCTGCGAGCTCGCCTCGAGCCTGAAGCCCTGCGCCTCGATCAGCTTGATCGCGTAGTCCTCGTTCACATAACCGCTCTTGGCGTGCGGATCCTGCGGCACGGCGGGATTGCCGCGGTGCTCGACCACGCCGAGCACGCCGCCGGGCCTCAGCGCCCGGTACATGGTGGCGAAGGCGGCGGCGGCTTCATCGCGCGCCATCCAGTTATGGATGTTGCGGAAGGTGACGATCATATCGAGCGTCCCCGGCGCAACCGTGTCCTTGCCATCGAGCGGAAAGGTCACCACCGTCACCTTGCCGTAGATCTCGGGCCGTGCGGCGAGCTTCTGCCTGAACTCATCCAGCCGCCGTGTGATGTACTGGCTGTTGGGATCCGGCGCCATCACGCCCGCGTAGTAGTGGCCCTTGTCGGCGAGCAGCGGCGCGAGCACCTCCGTGTACCACCCGGGCTCCGGCCACACCTCGAGCACGCTCATTTCCGGGCGGATGCCGAAGAACAACAGCGTCTGCTTCGGGTGCCGGTAACGGTCGCGCGCGCGGTTCTCCTCCGAGCGCTGCTCGCCGCCGAGAATGCGGTCGAGAGACAGCGTAGTCGTCTGGCGGGTGCTGTAAGTGGCGCAGGCGGCGGTGAGCAGCGCGCCGGCGATGACGCCCAGATGCTTATTGTTGTTGGTGAGAATCATGGCTGTCCCGTACGACGACGCCTGGCGCCAAATAAAAAAACCCCGCAGGCAGCGGGGTTTTTTTTCAGCCTGGCCTCAACAGCTGCTGACCGTCAGCGACGGAAAGGACCGCCGCCCTGGCGCGGGCGCTGCGGGCGCTCCTGCGCCTCGTTGACGCGCAGCGGGCGGCCGTTCATCTGGAAGCCGTTGAGGGCCTGGATCGCGGCCTGTGCTTCGTTCTGGGCCATGTCGACGAAACCGAAGCCACGCGGCTTACCGGTCTCGCGGTCGTTGATGAGCTTGACAGACTCCACCTTGCCGTGGCGCTCGAACAAGGTCTTCACGTCCTGCTCGGTGGCGTTGAAGGGCAGATTACCTACGTAAATCGTCGTCACTGGGAAGTCTCTCTCAAAAAAGCGGACAGCGGCGAGCCGCACGCGTCGGTCGCATGTACCGCGTGAACAGTCAAACAGGTCAAGGCTTCAAGGCACACGATCGGCAGTGTTTCAGTCAATGCGCAGCGCTTGGGCCGGCGGCCTGCACCTGCGTTCGC
>DASPSF010000096.1:0-12227 GCA_035624075.1 Steroidobacteraceae bacterium
ACTGAACGGGCCGCTATGGGTGTCGTACTGAAGGGCGACATCGAGGATGCCGTAGAAGGTGATTCCCTTCCAGGAGAGGCTGCTGTCGTCAGCCGCGGTCGCTGGCGCCGACGCGGACGGTGCAGTCTGTGCCTGCGCCACCCCCGCAGCCGCCAACGAAGCCGTTAAGAGACAGGCACGAATGGATGTCATCTTCAGAATTCCTTGAGGTTACGAAAAAGCCGACACGGCCCGCCGACACTCACGCCCGATTGCGATCAGCCGTTCGTGTTGCGTCGCCGCAACCTATAAAGATCAGCCCGCCAGAGGGCTCACATTGGTTTGGTTGTATGACACTTGTACCGCAGTCAGATGGCATTTTCGTTAACGGGACGAGCTTCTTGGGCGCGTAACCCGCTTCCGACCGCGAGCATCCAAGCTAAGTGAGCTCCCTGACGGCGCGTAAACTCTTCCATATCAACGCCTTAAATGCAACTTCTATTTGTACGAATTGACTTGCAGCAGCTCGAGGCGTGGATCCGCCGAGGCAGGTCCTCTCCGGTTCTCAAACTTCCGCTGTCGCGGCGCTTCGGCCGTTCTCGCGCATCCGCGTCGATGAGAAGAAGCGTCGCCGGCGTCGTCGCGCTCGCGAAACTACCGGGCGGATTGTGACCGCGCGAACCGCATCTCTCCGCGGCCCCCGGATTTCGCCTGATAGCAGGCCTTGTCGGCAGCCTCCATCCAGTCGCTTTCGCTCCCCATCTCGGGGGTGATGGTGGCGACGCCGATGCTTGCGCCGACGACGCGCCTTGCACCTTCCCATTCGATCTCGAGCGGGTTGAGCGCCTGCAGGATCTTCTGGCAGACGGTTTCGAGGTAACTCGACCTGCAGTTGTCCAGGATGATGGCGAACTCATCGCCGCCGAGGCGCGCGACGGTGTCCGAGGCGCGCACGTGCATCCGGCAGACGTCGGCAACCTGGCGCAGCATCGCATCGCCGGCGGCGTGCCCGGCCGCGTCGTTCACGCCCTTGAAGCGGTCGAGGTCGATCGCGAGCAGCGCAGCGGGGCGGTCCAGGTGGCGGGCCTTGCGGTACGTGTCGCGCAGGCGCTGTTGAAACTCCGAGCGGTTCACGAGGCCGGTGAGCGGATCGTAGGTGGCCCGGTGCCGCAGCTCCCGGGTGCGCTCGACGTCGGCCGTGGCATCGCGCAGCGCCAGCACGATGCCGGTGACGTGGCCCGAACTGTCGAGCACCGGCGAGGCGCTGTCGATGACATAGGAGGTGAGGCCGTCCGGCCGATGCAGTACGCACGGGCTCTCGCGCCGCTGAACCCGACCGTGGAGTGCGCTCAGGGTGGCAAGACTGACGACGCTGCGCGAGGTAAGCGGATCGGTGAGGTGGACGACCTCGTCGAAGCGCCGTCGCCGGGCGGCATCGGCATCGAGTCCCAGCAAGCGCTGCGCCGATTCGTTGATGAAGTCGATGCGCATGTCGGCATCGAGCGTGACGACCGCGTCGCTGATCGAGTTCACGGTCACCCGCAGGCGCTCGCGTTCCTCGGCGAGCGCCGTCTCCGCGTTGAGGCGCGCCTCGAGGCTCTCGATCTGCGCGAGCAGGTGCTGCGGGGAGCCGTCCTCGTTGCGCAGCAGCGATACCGCGACGTGCGTCCAGACCCAGTGACCATCCTTGTGGCGGAAGCGCCGATCGGTCTCGTAGAAGTCGCTCGTGCCGCTTATCAAGGGCTTCCAGCGTGCTTTGCTTTCCTCCCACTCATCCGGATCGGACGGGCCGCCGGGTGGCAGCGCCCGCAGCTCCTCTGCGGAATAGCCGAGCATCTTCTGCAACGCGACGTTGGCGTAGGTCCAGGTGCCGTTCATGTCGGCGATCAGCATGCCGATGGGGGAATGAGCGATCGATTCGCGGAAGCGCCGTTCGCTCATCCTCAGGGCACGTACGGTGATGCGGCGCGCCGCCGTTCCGATCCCGACCGCGATCGGCGGCATCACCGCGGCGAGGAAGGCAAGCGCCGGCAGATCCATCAGGGTGCCAGCTGCGGGTGCCGCCTCGAGGCCTACGGGCCGGATCCCCATGAGCCAGAGACTCATGATCAGCAACCCGACGAGCAGGCCGGCCACCGACGCGCCAAAGCCCTCGAGCCTGAAGGCGCCGATCAGCAGCAGGCAGCCGATCCCAACGAAGGGAAAGCGGACGTAGCGGATCAGAAGGCAGGTGCCGACAAGTACGAGCGCAAGGGTCGCGGCGTTTTCCAGCAGATGGGGACGCCGCACCAGCCGGTGCCAGCGTGCCGCGCTGAAAAGCACGATCGGCGGGCCGACGAGACACGCACCCACGGCGTGAGACGACCACCACAGCTCCACGACCTCGGTGAAGGGAAGGCCCAGTACCGCCTGGCGAAGGGGAGCGGCCGCCAGCGCGACCAGTCCCGGGACGGCGACGCCGGCCACTGCGGTCATGAGCACCGCCTGGTTGATGGTGATATCGGGATACGGGAAGCGCCAGACGAAGCGGAAGGCGGCGACCATCAGGGCGATTTCCGCGCCATTGATGCAACCGAACGCCAGGGCGGTGGGCCACGGACGATGCAGCGCGAGCATGTTCGCGAGCACGATCCCGAGCAGAATGCACACGGCCGCGCTGACCCAGCGCACGCTCGGCAGCCGGATCAGGAGCGCCGCGGCCATGCCGGTCACCGGCCAGAAAAGCGTGAGCCCGCCCGGCACCCGCGTGAGCCAGATCGAGAGGCACGCCGACACGAACACCACGGCGCCGAGCAGAATCTCGGTGACGGGCAGCGCCCGGTAAGGGGCTGGCGCAAGCATTTTTCGGGCCTCAGGCAACGGCGGCACGTTGTAATGGTATCGCTGGATTGGCAGCCACCGAGCCTGGCTGGCGCAATAAAGGGAAATGCGAGGGCCCGGCGGCGCGCCCAGCGCTCGCCTTCAGTAACGGCACGGGTACGCCGGAACTTGAGCTGACGCCCGCGCTCCCTAAGGGTCGCAGGCCGGCGCCTTCCCTGCGGGCGGCTGCCCGGGGGCCTACTCGGCGGCCCGCAGCAGCTCGTTGATCGAGGTCTTGGCGCGGGTCTGTGCGTCGACGCGTTTCACGATCACCGCGCAGTAGAGGCTGTAGCGCCCGTCGGCCGACGGCAGCGTGCCCGAGACCACCACCGAGCCCGGTGGCACGCGTCCCTGCAGGATCGTGCCGGTGGTGCGGTCGTAGATGCGCGTGCTCTGGCCGATGAACACACCCATCGAGATCACCGAGCCTGCGCCGACCACGACGCCCTCGACGACCTCGGAGCGCGCGCCGATGAAGCAGTCGTCCTCGATGATGGTCGGGCTCGCCTGCAACGGCTCGAGCACGCCGCCGATGCCGACGCCGCCCGAGAGGTGGACGTTGCGCCCAATCTGCGCGCACGAGCCCACGGTGGCCCAGGTGTCCACCATGGTGCCCGCGCCAACGTAAGCGCCGATGTTGACGTAGCTCGGCATCAGCACCGCATCGGGCGCGATGTAGGCACCGCGGCGCACGACCGCATGCGGCACGATGCGCGCGCCGCCGGCGCGCAGCTGCGCCTCGCTGGCGTGCGCGTACTTGAGCGGCACCTTGTCGAAAAAGCGGGTGAAGCCGGCGTCGATCGCGCGGTTGTCGTGGGTGCGGAAATAAAGGAGTACCGCCTTCTTGAGCCACTCGTTCACCACCCAGCCGCCGTCCCGCGGCTCGGCGACCCGCGCCTGCCCGCTGTCGAGGAGCGTCAGGCACTCCTCGAGTGCCGCGGCGAGCGCGGGGGTGAGATTCTTCGGGGAGAGCTCGGCGCGCCGCTCGAACGCGGCCTCGACCGTTGCGCGCAGCTCGGGCCCGCCGGTCACGGCTTGGCCCGCGCCGTGCCGCCGCCGGTGCGCAGCGCCTGTTGCTCGCGATCGAGCGTGGCGATCATGCGCTCCTTCAGGCGCTCGGCGGCATCAGGCGCGAGCGGCTGGTTGTCGAGGTCGGTGAGATAGAACACGTCCTCGGCGCGCTCGCCCACGGTCATGATCTTGGCGGCGTGCAGCTCGACGCCCTCCTGCATGAGCACCTTGCCCACGTCGCACAGCAGTCCCGGCCGGTCGCCGGCGGTGAGCTCGAGCACCGAGCGGCGGTTGCGCTCATCGATGCTGAGGGCGATCTGGGTCGGGGTGTTGAACATGCGCGCCTGACGGGGTGCACGCCTCGAGACGGACAGCGGCGCATCCTCGCGCGCCTGCACCGAGCGCCACAGCGCCTGCTCGATCTCGACCTGGCGGTCGCTGTCGGTGATCGCCTGCCCATCGTCCTCGAGCACGTGGAACAGGTCGAGGCTGAAGCCATCGCCGGTCGGCGTGATGCGGGCGTCGACGATGTTGAGCCCGAGCTGGTCGAGCGCCGCGGTGGTGCGCGCGAAGCCGTGGCGGCGCGGGCGGGTGAACAGCAGCACCGCGGTCGTGCCGCGGACGCTGTGTGGATCGAGCGCCACCAGCGGCTCGTCCGAGGCCGCGTCGCGCTCGGCGAGCAGGCGGGTGTGCCAGGCAACCTCCTCGGGCGAGTGTTGCAGGAAATATCCGGCCGAGAAGCGGGTCCACGCCGCGGCGATGTCGGGCTCGCCGACGCCGCGCTCGATCAGCAGCCGCCGCGCCGCGTCCTGGGTCTCGCGCACCAGGTGCTCGGGGTCGATCGGGCTCTCGAGCCCGCGGCGCAGCGCGCGCTTCACCCGCTGGTAGAAGTCCTTGAAGAGCGAGGCCTTCCAGGAGTTCCACAGCTTGGGATTGGTGCCGCGCACGTCCGCGCAGGTGAGCACGTACAGGTAGTCGAGGTGCGCCTCATCGCCCACCTTGCGGGCGAAGGCGTTGATCACCTGCGGATCGCCGATGTCCTGCTTCTGCGAGGTCATCGAGAGCTCGAGGTGATTGCGCACCAGCCAGGCGACCAGGCGCGCATCGTAGGGCGAGAGCCCCTGCTCGAGGCAGAAGGCCTCGGCGTCGACCGCGCCGAGCTCGGAATGATCGCCGCCGCGTCCCTTGGCGAGGTCGTGGAACAGCGCCGCGAGATAGGCGATCTCCGGGCGCGGCAGCTGCTGCATGACGCGCGAGGCCTCGGGGAGCTCGTGATCGTAGCGCGGGATCGCGAAGCGCCTTAAGTTGCTCACCACGAAGATCGTATGGGCGTCGACCGTGTAGGCATGGAACAGGTCGTACTGCATGCGCCCGACGACGCGGCCGAAGGCGGGGATGTAGCGCCCGAGCACTCCGTAGGTGTTCATGCGCCGCAGCTCGTGGGTCACGCCCACCGGCGAGCGCAGGATCTCGAGGAACAGGCGGTGATGGCGCGGGTTCTGGCGGAACTCCTCGTCGATCAGCCACAGATTCTTGGCCACCGCGCGCATGGTCGAGGCGCGCACGCCGCGAACTTCCGGGTTCTGCTGCAGCAGCACGAACATCTCGAGCAGCGCCGACGGAGTGCGCGTGAACACCTCTTCGTGCACCGCCTCGAGGGAGCCGTTGCGCACCTGGAAGCGCGCATTGAGCGGCCGCGGCGGCTCGCTCTCGCTGAGGATCGCCTCGCGGAACAGCTCGAGCAGCAGCTCGTTGAGCAGACTCACGTCCATCACGGTGCGGTAGTAGCGCTGCATGAACTGCTCGACCGCGAGCGTGTAGGAGGCGTCCTCGTAGCCGAAGGCGAGGGCGAGGCGGATCTGGTGATCGAACAGCAGGCGGTCCTCGCGCCGCCCGGTGAGGGCGTGGAGGCCAAAGCGCACCCGCCACAGGAATGCCTGTGCCTGGCGCAGCCGCCGCAGCTCCGGCGCGGTGAGGAAGCCGTGGGTGAGGAGCGCATCGAGCGTGTCGCCGCCGAACTGGCGCTTCGCCACCCAGGCGATGGTCTGGATGTCGCGCAGCCCACCCGGCCCGGTCTTCACGTTGGGCTCGAGGTTGTAGGCGGTGTCGTTGGCCTTCAGATGCCGGTCGGCCTGCTCGCGCACCTTGGCCTCGAAGAACTGCTTCACGGGCCAGATGCGCTCGGGCGCGAGCGCGGCGCGCATTGCGCCGAACAGTGCCGCGCTGCCCGCCAGCAGGCGCGCCTCGAGCAGCGTCGTCATGACGCCGACGTCGCCGACGCATTCCTCGGCGCACTGCGCGAGCGTTCGCACGCTGTGGCCGATCTCGAGTCCGATGTCCCAGAGGAAGGCCACCAGCTTCTCGACCGCGGCGCCGCCGGGCGTGTCGCTCGCCGATGGCGCGAGCAGCAGCACGTCGACATCGGAGCAGGGATGGAGCTCGCCGCGGCCGTAACCGCCCACCGCGACCAGCGCCCACTCCGCGCAGCTGCCGGCGCAATGCACCTGCCACGCCGCGCGCAGTACTGCATCGATGAGCGCCGCGCGCGCGTGCACCAGCTCCTCCACCGGCTCGCCGGCGAAGAAGCGCGTCTTCAGCTCCTCGTGCGCCTCGCGCAGCAGCGCACGCCAGGCGGCCGGGTCGGCGCCACCGGCGGCGAGGCGCTCGGGCAAGCCGGTGAGCAGCAGCCGGGGCGCTTCCAGGACCTCTGTGTCCGCGGCACCCATCGCGCTCTTTATCAATGCGGCCCGCCGTCGGCGCCGAGCGTCAGCACGTCGACTCCGTTCTCGGTCACGAGCACGGTGTGCTCCCACTGCGCCGACAGCGAGTGGTCCTTGGTGATCACCGTCCAGCCGTCGCCGAGCAGGCGCACGTGGCGCTTGCCGGCATTCACCATCGGCTCGATCGTGAAGGTCATGCCGGCCTTGAGCTCCAACCCGGTTCCGGGCTCGCCGTAATGCAGCACCTGCGGGTCCTCGTGATAGACGCGCCCGATGCCGTGGCCGCAGTACTCGCGCACCACCGAATAGTCGTTCTGCTCGACGAAGCTCTGGATGGCGTGGCCGATGTCGCCGAGATGCGCGCCGGGACGCACCGTGCGGATGCCACGCCACATCGCCGCGAAACAGGTGTCGGTCAGGCGCTGGGCGTGCGCCGGGGGCTTGCCGACCGCGTACATGCGGCTGGTGTCGCCGTGGAAGCCGTCGCGGATGACGGTCACGTCGATATTGACGATGTCGCCGGCCTTCAGGCGCTTGTCATTCGGGATGCCGTGACAGACCACGTGATTGACCGAGGTACAGATGGTCTTCGGAAAGCCGCGGTAATTGAGGTTCGCCGGGACCGAGCGCTGCACGTTCACGATGTAGTCGTGGCAGATGCGGTCGAGCTCCTCGGTGGTGGCCCCCGGGACCACGTGCGGGCCGATCATGTCGAGCACCTCGGCGGCGAGGCGCCCGGCAATGCGCATTTTCTCCTGTTCCTCCGGGGTCTTGATGGTCACGTGCATAGGCTGAAAATGGGGCCGGCGACCGCCTCCGCCAAGGGTCTGGCAGGTTGGCGTAAGACATTGTTCCGACGAGGTCTTCATGGTATAAAGCGCGGCCTTTTTTGGCAACGCAACCCACACGCGCATCGTATACCCGCTGACTGGGTGTTCCCGCCTCCGACGGCCGCAAGGCTCAAGGGCGGGGATGGTCACGGGGATGCGCGGAGGCTCAACCCGAACAGGAGTTTTTCATGCCCGGCGTGTCCATGCGACAGATGCTGGAAGCGGGTGTCCATTTCGGACACCAGACCCGCTTCTGGAACCCGAAGATGGCCCCTTTCATCTTCGGCGAGCGAAACAAGATCCACATCATCAATCTCGAGAAGACGCAGCCGATGTACTCGGAGGCTGCGGGCTTCATCAAGGGCGTGATCGCCGACGGCGGCACGGTGCTGTTCGTCGGCACCAAGCGCTCGGCGCGCGACTCGATCCAGAAGGAAGCCGAGCGCTCGCAGCAGCCGTACGTGAACCAGCGCTGGCTGGGCGGCATGCTCACCAACTTCAAGACCATCCGCCAGTCGATCAAGCGGCTCGGTGAGATCACCGAGCTCGCCGCCTCGGGCGCGCTCGACAAGCGCGGCAAGAAGGAAGCGACCCAGCTGCGCCGCGAGATGGACAAGCTCGAGAAGAGCCTGGGCGGCATCAAGCACATGGAGTCGCTCCCGGATGCCCTGTTCGTGGTGGACGTCGGCCACGAGAACATCGCCGTGCACGAGGCGAAGAAGCTCGGCATCCCGGTGGTGGCGATCGTCGACACCAATTGCTCCCCGGATGGCATCGATTACGTGATCCCGGGGAACGATGACGCCATGCGCGCGATCCAGCTCTATACCGCCGGCATCGCCGATGCGGTGCTCGAAGGCAAGGAGTCGGTGCCGCAGGTGGCGGTTGGCGAGGACGAGTTCGTCGAGCTCGACGAGGCCGGCAACCCGCGCAAGAAGACCCCGCGCACGGGCCGGCGGCCCGCGCCCGCGGTGCGCAGGAAGGCCCCGGCGCGGCGCCGCCCGGTGGCGGCCCCTGCACCGGTCGCGGCGAGTGCCGAGCCCGGTGCCGAGGATCTCGAGGGCGAGGCCGAGGTCGACGATGCCGAGGTCGCCGACGTCGATGCGGTCGCCGGCGCGGGCGCCAGGCGCGGCGCGCCGAACGCCGGCCGGCGCAAGGGGCGCACCGAGGGCGCCGGTGAGTGAGGCCAAGGAGGCACCGATGAACATCACGGCAGACACAGTCAAGCAGCTGCGCGAGCGCACCGGCGCGGGCATGATGGAGTGCAAGAAGGCCCTGGTTGAGACCAAGGGCGATCTCGACGCGGCCGCCGAGCTCATGCGCCGCCAAGGCCTCGCCAAGGCCGACAAGAAGGCGACCCGGGTCGCGGCCGAGGGCGTGGTGGTGATCGCCAAGTCGGCGGACACGCGCACCGCCGCGATGGTCGAGGTCAACTGCGAGACCGACTTCGTGGCGCGCGGGCCCGACTTCAAAGTCTTCGCGGAAGGCGTGGCGCAGTGCGCGCTCGCCGCCAGGCCTAAGGACCTGGCCGCGCTCGCCGAGGCGCGCCTCGCCTCGGGCGAGGGCGTCGAGCAGCGCCGCCGCGAGCTGGTCGCCAAGATCGGTGAGAACGTGAGCGTGCGGCGCTTTGTCGTCGTGACCTCGCCCGATCAGCTCGGCGCCTACGTTCACGGCACGCGCATCGGCGCGCTGGTCGCCGTCAAGGGCGGCGAGCCGAGCCTCGCCTACGACCTGGCCATGCACGTCGCCGCCAGCAGCCCGAAGTACCTCGCCGCTCAGCAGGTGCCCGCCGACGTGGTGGCCAAGGAGCGCGAGATCCTCACGAGCCAAGCGCAGGGCGAGGGCAAGCCGCCGGAGATCGTCGCCAAGATGGTCGAGGGGCGGCTGCGCAAGTCGCTCAGCGAGATCACCCTCTACGGGCAGCTGTTCGTGAAGGATCCGGACGTCACCATCGAGAAGCTCGTCAAGGGCGCGAAGGCCGAGGTGGTCGCGTTCGAGCGCTTCGAGGTCGGCGCCGGAATTGAAAAAAAAGCCGATGACTTCAGCGCCGAGGTGGCCCGCCTGGCGACCGGGAGCTGAGGGCCGGTCCGGTAGCCTTTAGGAGAGACCCCGCCGCGCGCGGGGTTTTTTCCATCGGCGGAGGTGAGAGATGACGCAAGCGAAGCCGCGCTATACGCGGATCCTGGTGAAGCTCTCGGGCGAGGCACTGCTCGGGGAGGGCGACTATGGCATCGACCCGACGGTGCTGAAGCGCATCGCCGGGGAGCTGCAGGACATCGCACAGATGGGCGTGCAGCTAGCGGTGGTAATCGGCGGCGGCAACATCTTCCGCGGCGCGGGACTGGCGCGCGCCGGCATGGATCGCGTGGCGGCGGATCACATGGGGATGCTCGCCACGGTCATGAACTCGCTCGCGCTGCAGGATGCGCTCGAGAGCCTGGGTCTCCATGCGCGCGTCATGTCCGCGATCCGCATCAACGAGGTGTGCGAGGACTACATCCGGCGCCGCGCCGTGCGCCACCTGGAGAAGGGCCGCATCGCGGTGTTTGCTGCCGGCACCGGCAACCCGTTCTTTACCACCGACACGGCGGCGGCGCTGCGCGCCATCGAGATCAACGCCGACGTGCTGCTCAAAGCCACCAAGGTGAACGGCGTCTACTCGGACGATCCGGTGCGCAACCCGTCCGCGGTGCGCTATGCGCGCCTGACCTTCGACAAGGTGCTCACCGACAAGCTCAACGTCATGGACGCGACCGCGATCGTCATGTGCCGTGACAACCGCTTGCCTTTGCGGGTCTTCAATCTCAACAATCCCGGGGACCTCACCCGCATCGTGCGGGGCGAGGACGTCGGCACCGTGGTCACCAACGAGTGAGCGCGGCGGGCCGCGAGGAGACACACTATGCTCGAAGAACTCAAAAAGGACGCCGCCACGCGCATGGCCAAGTGCGTCCACACCTTTCAGGCGGATCTCAAGAAGCTGCGGACCGGGCGCGCGCACCCGAGCCTGGTCGAGCACCTCAAGGTCGATTACTACGGCAGCGAGGTGCCGCTGCAGCAGGTGGCGAGCATCGCGGTCGAAGAGGGGCGGACGCTGGTGATCTCGCCGTGGGAAAAGAGCGTCGTGCAGGCGATCGAGAAGGCGATCTTCAAGTCGGATCTGGGACTGACGCCCATGACCGCCGGCACCGTGATCCGCATCCCCATGCCGCCGCTCACCGAGGAGCGGCGCAAGGAGATTACCAAGGTGCTGCGCCACGATGCCGAGAACGCGCGCGTCGCGGTACGCAACGTGCGGCGCGACGTCATGAACGAGATCAAGCACAAGATGAAGGACAAGCATCTCTCCCAGGACGACGAGCGGCGCGCCGAGACCGACATCCAGAAGCTCACTGACAGGCACATCGCCGACATCGACGCAGCGCTGGCCGGCAAGGAGAAGGAGGTCATGCAGGTCTGATGGCCCAGACTTTCGCCAATCTGCCGCAGCACATCGCGATCACCATGGACGGCAACGGCCGCTGGGCGGCCGCGCGCGGCGTCGCGCGCGCCGCCGGCCACAAGGCGGGGCTGAAGCCCGTGCGCCTGTGCGTCGAGGAATGCACGCGTCTGAAGGTCGGGGCGCTCACGCTGTTCGCCTTCTCGAGCGAGAACTGGCGCCGTCCCGCCGATGAGGTCGGGAGCCTGATGAGCCTCTTTATCGAAGCGCTCGACCGCGAGGTCGCCGAGCTCCACGAGAAGGGGGTGCGGCTGCGCTTCGTCGGCGATCGCAGCAGTCTCGCGGTGCGGCTGCAGTCACGCATCGCCGCCGCCGAGGCGCGCACCGCCGGCAACCGCGGACTCGCCCTGCAGGTGGCGGTCAGCTACGGCGGGCGTTGGGATATCGTTCAGGCAGCTCGGTCGCTGGCACGTGAGTGCTCGAGCGGGGCCATGCTGCCCGAGGAGATCACCGAGGCGCGCTTTGCGGAACGGCTCTCGCTCGCGGGGCTCCCGGACGTCGATCTCCACATCCGCACCGGCGGCGAGCAGCGCATCAGCAATTTCCTCCTCTGGCAGCTCGCCTACGCGGAGCTCTGGTTCACGGAGCGCCTGTGGCCGGACTTCACCGCCGCGGATTTGAACGACGCGCTCGCTTTCTTTGCCAGCCGCGAGCGGCGCTTCGGACAGCGCCCGGCGGCGGTGAGCAGCGCTTAGGTGAACGAGTCGCTGCGCCAACGCGTGTGGACCGCCGTGGTGCTGGCCGCCGCGCTGCTGGTGATTCTGCTGTTCCTGCCGGTGTGGGCCACCGTGGTGGCGCTCACGCTGGCACTGCTCGCGGGCGCGTGGGAGTGGTCGGCGTTCCTGCGCCTCTCGAGTGCGACGCGGCGCCTCACCTATGTCGCGCTGGTCGCGCTGTTGCTGCCGCTCGCGTGGCGCCTGTCGGCTGAGCCGGACGGCCGCGACCTGATCCTGGTCGCGGCGGTGCTCTGGTGGCTCACGGCCTTCATGTGGATCGCCTTCGCCCCGCGCCTGGTGTCGCCGTGGGCCGCGGGGGTCGCCGGCGTGCTGGCGCTCGTGCCCACCTGGCTCGCGCTGCTGTGGCTGCGCCTCGCGCCACCGCACGGGCAGTGGGTGCTGTTCACGCTCATCCTGGTGTGGGTCGCCGATATCGGCGCTTTTTTCGTCGGCCGCCGCTTCGGCCGGATCCGGCTCGCGCCGGCGGTGTCGCCGGGCAAGACCTGGGAGGGAGTGCTCGGCGGGGTGGCGCTGAGCGCGCTGGTCGCGGTCGGCGGCAGCCTGTGGTTTCACGTCTCGCTCGCAGTGTTCCTGCCGCTGTGCCTGGCGACCG
>DASPSF010000116.1:0-30786 GCA_035624075.1 Steroidobacteraceae bacterium
GAAGACCGGCGCCCTCATCCAGGCGAGCGTGCTCCTCGGGGCCCTGGCTGCGGGAGTGGGCAACGCGAGCGAGCTCGCCGCGCTTAGGGATTTCGGCGCCGAGATCGGGCTCGCGTTCCAGATCCAGGACGACATCCTCGACGTCGAGGGCGACCCGGCGCTGCTCGGGAAATCGACCGGCGCGGATGCGGCGCACTCGAAGCCGACTTATCCGAGCACCGCGGGGCTGGAGGCCTCGCGGGCGCGGGCGGGGGAGCTGCGCGATGCGGCGATCGCCGCGCTCGAGCCCTTGGGCGCACGTGCCGGTGCGCTCGCCGAGCTCGCCCGTTTCGTGGTCAGCCGCGAGCGCTGAGGTGCGGGTAAACTGAGCGAACGATGGGGGCGCCGCCAGACAAATACCCGCTGCTCGATTGTGTCGGGAGCCCCGCGGACCTGCGCCAGCTTCCGGTGGGGAAGCTCCCGGCGCTGGCCGCGGAGCTGCGCAGGTTTCTCATCCAGAGCGTCAGCACCCGGGGCGGCCACTTTGCCGCGGGCCTCGGCACCGTCGAGCTCACCATCGCGCTCCACTACGTCTACGACACCCCGCGCGACCGGCTGGTGTGGGACGTGGGCCACCAGGCCTACCCGCACAAGGTCCTGACCGGCCGCCGCGAGCGGCTGCATACCATCAAGCAGGACGACGGGCTCGCCCCGTTCCCCTCGCGGGCTGAGAGCGAGTACGACACCTTCGGCGTAGGCCACTCGAGCACCTCCATCTCGGCGGCTCTCGGCATGGCGGTCGCGGCCGCGCGCGCTGGCGACGACCGCCGCGTGGTGGCGGTGATCGGCGACGGCGCGATGACCGCCGGCATGGCCTTCGAGGCGTTGAACCACGCGGGCTCGCTCCCCGCGGACCTGCTCGTGATCCTGAACGACAACGACATGTCGATCTCGGAGAACGTCGGGGCGCTCTCGAATCATTTCGCGCGCGCGCTCTCGGGTCGCGTGTACGCGCACCTGCGCGAAGGCGGCAAGAAGGTGCTGCGGCAGATGCCGACGACGATGTGGGAGCTGGCGCGCCGCTCGGAGGAGCACCTGAAGGGCATGGTGCTCCCCGGGACGCTGTTCGAGGAGATGGGCTTCAACTACATCGGTCCGATGGACGGGCACGACGTCAAGGCGCTGGTGCGGACGCTGCGCAACGTCCGTAAGCTCCGGGGACCTCAGTTCCTGCACGTCGTCACCCGCAAGGGCAAGGGCTACGCGCCCGCCGAGGCCGATCCGATCAAGTGGCACGGCCCGGGACCCTTCGACCCCGCGAGCGGTACGATCTACAAGGAGAAGGCGACCGGACCGAGCTACAGCCAGGTATTCGGCCAGTGGCTGTGCGACATGGCCGAGCGCGACCCGCGCATCATCGGCATCACGCCCGCGATGCGCGAGGGCTCGGGACTGGTCGAGTTCTCCAAGCGCTTCCCCGACCGCTACTTCGACGTCGCGATCGCCGAGCAGCACGCCGTGACCTTCGCCGCGGGACTGGCCGCCGAGGGCTTGAAGCCCGTGGTCGCGATCTACTCGACCTTCATGCAGCGCGCCTACGACCAGGTGATTCACGACGTCGCGCTGCAGAACCTGCCGGTGGTGTTCGCGGTGGACCGCGCCGGTCTCGTCGGCAGCGACGGCGCGACCCACCAGGGGAGCTTCGACCTCTCCTACCTGCGCTGCGTCCCCAACACCGTCATCATGGCGCCGGCGGATGAGAACGAGTGCCGGCAGATGCTCTACACCGCGAGCACCCTCAAGAGCCCTGCGTTCGTGCGCTACCCGCGCGGCACGGGTCCCGGCGTGCCGGTCGAGGCGGAGATGGCCGCGCTCCCCGTCGGCAAAGCGCAGCTGCGGCGCGAGGGCAAGAGCGGGCTGGCGATCCTCGCCTTCGGCGCGCTGGTGAAGCCGGCCGAGCCGATCGCCGAGGCGCTCGATGCCACGCTAGTCAACATGCGCTTCGTGAAGCCGCTCGATGAGGACCTGGTGGTCGCGCTCGCCAGGCGCCACCGCGCACTCGTGACCATCGAGGAGAACGTCGTGCACGGCGGCGCCGGCTCCGCGGTCGGCGAGCTGCTCGCCTCCGACGGGCTCCTCATTCCGCTCCTCGAGCTCGGCATCCCCGACCGCTTCATCGAGCACGGCTCGCGCGAGGGATGCCTGGCCGCGGCCGGGCTCGATCCGCCGGCGCTGCGCGCCAGCATCGAGCGCTGGTGGGCGCTGCACGGCCAGGAGCGGCTGCGGTCGGCCGGGGGAACCTGAGCTCCTCATAAAGAACGAGGCGGGACTTGAGTCCCGCACCCCATGATGCGGGCCTGATGCAGCCGCGCCAGGCATTCCTGTAGGCTTTCACCCCCATGACACCGCCCGCCACCGCCAAGATCGTCCGCGCCCCCCTCCTCGAGGTCGAGGACGTCCAGGCCCGCGCCGACACGCGCCGCCTGCCCATCAACCGCGTCGGCATCAAGGACATCAGCCATCCGGTGCGGGTCAAGGACCGCTCGGCGGGCGAGCAGCACACCATCGCGACTTTCAACATGTACGTGAGCCTGCCGCACAACTTCAAGGGCACGCACATGTCGCGCTTCGTCGAGGCGCTGCACGCCGAGCGCGAGATCTCGGTCGAGTCGTTCCGTACCATGCTCGAGGGGATGACCGCACGGCTCGAGGCCGAGACCGGCCACATCGAGATGAGCTTCCCGTTCTTCGTGATGAAGCAGGCGCCGGTCACGGGAGTCGAGAGCCTGATGGACTACCGCGCCACTCTCATCGGCGAGCACGCCCAGGGGCGCACGCAGCTGTGGGTGCGGGTGGCGGTGCCGGTCACCAGCCTCTGCCCCTGCTCGAAGCGCATCTCCGATTACGGCGCGCATAACCAGCGCTCGCACGTCACCATCACCGCTCAGCTCCGCAGCCACATGTGGATCGAGGAGCTCATCGAGATCGCCGAGAGCGAGGCCTCGTGCGAGCTCTACGGGATCCTGAAGCGCCCGGATGAGAAGTACGTGACCGAGCGCGCCTACCAGAACCCGAAGTTCGTCGAGGACCTGGTGCGCGACGTCGCTTCCCGGCTGAATCGCGAGGATCGCGTCGCCGCCTACACGGTCGAGGCGGAGAACTTCGAGTCGATTCACAACCACTCGGCCTACGCGCTCATCGAGCACGACAAGGACGCTTGAGGGAACGGCGGGCGAACGCCCCGCATGACGATTTCTTAATGTCGCCGTCATCCCGGCGAGAGGGCTGGCCGGCTAACTTCGGGGCTTCACCCCGGGCCAGGAGCTCAAGCGCATGAACTGCAAGACCCTGATAGCAGCCTTGGGCCTCGCCGTCGGTGGCACCGCGCTCGCCGCCGACCCGCCGGCCGCGCCGACCGCCACGCCCATCAAGCACCCGACCCTCAAGTCGTGCAACCGCGAAGCGACCGCGAAACAGCTCACGGGCAAGCAGCGCGAGCAGTTCGTCAAGGATTGCACGGCCGGGAAGACTCAGGCCGCGCCGCAACCCGCCGCGCCGCAGCCCGCCGCGACGCAGAAGTAGCCGGACGCGCACAGGTCCCCAATAGAACAGTTAGGCACTTGCCTAACTATTGCGCAGGGGACCGCTGCACGCGGCGGGGCTGGAGCGCAGCCGGCGAAAGTCGCGCCTTTCGCCGGCGCAAACGAAGCTGATGTCCGCCGAAATCGCCGCGGGCGATTTCGGCCAGTTCAACTAGGCAGGCAGCTCCACGACCACCCTGAGCCCGGGCTCGTTGCTCTCGAGCTCGAGCCGCCCGCGGTGCAGCCGCGCGATCGCCGCGACCAGGCTCAAGCCCAGTCCACTGCCCTCCTGCTTGCCGGGCCCGAATCTCGCGAACGGCTGCGCGGCCCGGGCGCGATCCTCCGCGGCGATCCCCGGGCCGTTATCGCTCACTACCAGCCGCACGCTGCCTGCGAGCCGCCGCACCGCGACGTCGATCCGGCCGCCCGCGGGCACGTACTTCAGGCCGTTCTCGAGCAGGTTCGTCAGCAGCTGCGCCAGCAGCTGGCGGTTGCCCTGCACCAGAGCCTCCGGCTCGTGCTCGCAGGCGAGCTGCACGCCGTGCGCGCCGGCGACCGGCTCGAAGAGCTCGACCAGCTCGGCGGCGAGCTCGCCAACGTCGACCGCGGATGCCGCGGCGAGTGGCGCTCCGGACTCGGCAAGGGCGATCTGCAGCAGCGTCCCGAGCGTGCGCTGCAGCTGATCGACCTCGCGCAGCGCCGATTCGATCGAGTCGTGCACCACGGGGTCGAGCGGCGGCGAGTGCAGCAGCAGGGCGTCCATGCGGGTGCGCAGCCGGTGCAGCGGTGCGCGCAGGTCGTGCGCCGTCGAATCGAAGGTGGCACGCAGCGTGCCTGCCTGGTCCTGCAGACGGTCGAGCACCCGGTTCACCGAGGAGGCGAGCGAATCGAACTCATCATTGGCCCCGGCGAGCGGCAGGCGCGAGCCGAGATCGCCGGCCATGATGCGCTGGCAGGTGCGGGTCACCTCATCCACGCGCCGCGCCAGGCGATAGCTGAACCAGAAGCCGGCGAGCGCCGCGACCAGCGCCGACAGCCCGATGCCCCCGAGGGTCGCGAGGCGGAACTTCTCCGCGAAGCGCCGCCCCTGGGAGATGTCGGTGCCGACCAGCAGCAGGTCGCCGCCGGGCAGCGCGCGCACCGCGGCGCGCACCGGGTGCACGGCGCGCCGGCCCGGCTCGATGGTGGTGATGTCGAACTGCGGCCACGCCTCCGCGGGCATGCCGTCGAACGGCCAGCTGGTGAGATTGCCGGCGATGCGCTCGAAGTTGGCGTCCGCGATCATGTACACGCCGCCGATGCGGCCCCAGCTCTCGATGCGCAGGTTGATCTCGTCGGTCACGCCGGCGACGCCGCTGCGCGCGTACTTTTCCTCGAGGCTCTTCAACTCCGTGTCGATGATCAGGTCGAGCTCGTCATCGATCAGCCGCTCGGTCAGCTTGTAGGCGCTGACCAGCGTCGCGGCGACCGCGAGCGTGATCAGCAGCGTGTAGCCGGCCGAGAGCCGGAACGCAGTGGTGTTGAAGAGATCGAGCTTCACGTGGTCTGGTACTAACTTTCGCTGCGCAGCACGTAGCCCGAGCCGCGCACCGTGTGGATCAGCGGATGATCCGAGCCACGGTCGATCGCCTGGCGCAGCCGGCTGATGTGCACGTCGATCAGATTGCTCTGCGGGTCGAAGTGCAGATCCCACACCCCCTCGAGCAGCATGGTGCGCGTCACCACCTGGCCGGCGCGGCGCATGAGGAATTCGAGCAGCTTCAGCTCGCGCGCGGTGAGCTCGACCTCGCGCCCGGCGCGGGTCACGCGCCGCGCGAGCAGGTCGAACTCCAGGTCCTCCACCTTGAGCCGCGTGGCCTGCGGCGCGCTCGAGCGCCGGCGCAGCAGCGCCTCGATGCGCGCCAGCAGCTCGGCGAACGCGAACGGCTTGGTGAGATAGTCGTCGCCCCCGGCCTTGAGTCCGCGGACGCGGTCATCGACGCCGCCGAGCGCCGACAGCACCAGTACCGGCGTGCTGAGCCCCTTGCGCCGCATGAGCTCGATGATCGCCAGCCCGTCGATGTGCGGCAGCATCCGGTCGGTGACCACGAGGTCGAACTGCCCCTCGGTGGCGCGGAACAGGCCCTCGCGGCCGTCGGCGGCGTGGTCGACGCTGTAGCCGCTCTCGCGCAGCCCCTTCACCAGGAAGCGCGCGGCCTCGGTGTCGTCTTCGATGAGCAACAGATGCACAGCTCACAGAGTAGGAGCCGGCGGCCGGCGCGCGCAAGAGCGCTCGGGCTGCGCGCCCGATCTCGAGTGAAGCGGACCGAGGTCTTAGCGCGCGCTCAGGACGCGGGGGCGGCGGCGGGAACCGGCACGCGTTCGGCGCTCTGCAGGCGCGCGATCAGCGAGCGCAGGAACACGCGGTTGAAGCGCAGCTGACAGGAGGCCGACACCTGCTCGAGCAGCGTCGAGCTCACCTTGAGCACGGTCACCTGCGAGGTGGCGCGGATGGTCGCGGTGCGCTTGGCGCCCGGCACGTAGCTCGCCTCGCCGAAGCAGTCGCCGGTGTCGAGCGCGCCGACGCGCCGGCCGTGGCGCTCGACCGCGCAGGCGCCGGTCACCAGGATGTAGAAGCGGTCGTCCATCTCGCCTTCTTTGACGATCTCTTCGCCGCCGCTGTAGTCCTGCCAGCTGCTGGCGCGCAGCACTTCCCAGATCTCGGCATGCGAGAACTCGTGGAAGAACTTGAGCTTGCGCAGGACGCCGAACTGCTCCTGGCGATCGATGCGTGCGTTGGCTTCGCGCAGCCGCTGATGCACACGGGTGAGCTCGGCGGCGAAGTCGAGTCCGCTCTTGTGTCGCTTGGTCGGATCTTTTTGTAATGCAGTAGCCACCACGGCCTCGAGCTCCTCGGGTACTTCCTTGCGCAGGGTATGAATGGGCGGCGGCGTCGCGTAGACGATCTGGTGCAGCAGCTTCTGCAGATTGCCGGCGCGGAACGGCCGCTGGCCGGTGAGCAGCTCGTACATCACGGCGCCGAGCGAATACAGGTCCGAGGCGTTGGTGAGATCGAGGCTCTGCACCTGCTCGGGTGACATGTAGGAGGGGCTGCCGGCGATGCCCTCGATGCGCGAGATGTCGGAGTCGGCCACCAGCGCGATACCAAAGTCGATGATGCGCACGTCGCTGTCCTGAGTGAGCATCACGTTGGAAGGCTTGATGTCGCGGTGGATCACGCCACGCGAGTGCGCGTAGTGCAGCGCCTTGGCGCACTTGAACATAATCTCGACCGTGTCATCGATGCGCAGCAGGTTGTCCGGGCGGCAGTAGGCCGCCAGGGTGCGCGCGCCGTGCACGTGCTCGGTGACGATATAGCAGTGGCCGTTCTCTTCGCCCGCGTCGTAGATCGGCAGGATGTGCGGGTGCTGCAGCATGCCCACCAGGTGGGCTTCCGAGAGGAACATCTTGCGCGCGATGCGTGCACGCTCCTCATCGCCCCCGGTATCCATGTTGTAGACCTTGATCGCCACGTCGCGCCCGTAGTACGCGTCGTGCGAGAGGTAGACCACGCCGGTGCTGCCGCGTCCGACTTCCTTGATGACCGCGTACTTGCCGATCTTGTCGGGCATGCGCGCGACGGGCTTGGCGGGCGGAATTGATCTGGAAGCCGGTAGCGACATGGCGTGTTGGCAACAGGCAGCGACGCGTCAGCATACGGCGACACCCGACGGCGCACTGTGATGCAAGCCTCACGCTCCCCGCGCCCCGTGCGGCGCGTGCGCCACTCTCGGCGGCCGCCGGCCGCGGCGGACTTAAGCGAAATGCTGGTAGCCGGAATGCGAGAACTCCATCACAGTCCCGCCGCGCGTGACCACGGCGCCGGGAGCGGCGCGCAGCACGCCGATCTGATGGTAGTTCCACTGTGAGGCAGGCAGCTCGCGCTCGAGCCCGGCAACACGCGCGGGGTCGACCGCGAACAGGAGCTCATAGTCATCGCCCGCGGTGAGCGCGAGCTCGCGCGCCGCATCGCCTCCGAGCGCCTGCACCAGCTCGCGCGACACCGGCAGATCCGCGAACGAGATCTCGAGCCCAACGCCGCTCGCGCTGGCGAGCTTGGCTGCATCGCCGAGCAGCCCGTCCGAGACGTCGATGCAGGCGCGCGCGTAGCCGCGCAGCCGCTCGCCGAGCGCCACCCGCGGCGTCGGCAGCAGGAACCGCTCGCGCAGGTAAGGGGCCACAGCGGCCGGCGCGGCGAGCCGCCCCTGCTCGATCGCAAGCCCCGCGCCCGCATCCCCGGGCGAGCCGGACACGTAGAGAAGGTCGCCGGGGCGGCCGCCCGAGCGCGTGAGCGCGCGGCCCGGCGGCACGTGACCGAGCAGCTGCACGGTCACGGTGAGCGGCCCGCGCGTGGTATCGCCGCCGACCAGCGCCACCTCGTGCGCACGCGCGAGGCGCCCAAAGCCGGCGGCGAACTCGGTGAGCCACTGCTCCTCGGCCTCAGGGAGAGTCAGCGCGAGCAGCGCCCACGCCGGCCGTGCTCCCATCGCGGCGAGGTCGCTCAGGTTCACCGCCAGGGCGCGGTGTCCGATCGCGGCGGCGGGCACCGCCGGAGGGAAATGGACCCCGGCGACCAGGGTGTCGGTGGTGGCGACCAGCTGCGCGCCGGGCGTGCACTCGAGCAGCGCCGCGTCATCGCCGACGCCGAGCGTGACATCGCGCCGCTGCGCTCCGCAGTTGCGGAAGAAACGTGCGATCAGGTCGGATTCCGAGAGTGTCATGCACTATCCACGCAGGCGGCAAAAGTCGCGCCTTTTGCCGCCGGCAACGAAGCTGATGTCCGGCAAAAGCGCCGCAGGCGGCTTTTGCCCCATGAACTAGTGCTCGGCCGGCCTCAGCGTGCGCGCGGCGCGGTCCAGCACTGCGTTGACGAACTTGTGGCCGTCGGTTGCGCCGAAGCGTTTGGCGAGCTGCACGGCCTCGCTGATCGCCGTACGGAACGGCACTTCGGGCTCGAACTCGAGCTCGTAGAGCCCGATCAGGAGCACCGCGCGCTCGATCGGATCGAGCAGCCGGGGCTCGCGGTCGGTGCAGCCGGCGAGCCGCGCGTCGAGCTGCGCATGGGTGCGCACCACTCCCTCGATGAGCGCGCTGAAGTAGTCGCGGTCCGCGCGCGGCATGTCGTCGGCGTCGGCGAACTCCTGTACCAGGTCCTGCCAGGGACAGTCGTTGAGCTGCCAGCGATAGAGCGCCTGCAGCGCGAGCTTGCGCGCCACGCTGCGCGCGCCGCTGAACTGCTGCGACTGGGCGTTCATGGGGCGACCTCCGCCAGGCACAGGGATGTGCCCGCCGCCGCAGGCGGTGAGCGGCGCGCCGAAACCGCGCTTTTGGCGCGCCGCGGTGAGCATCGTGACAGGACGTCCGATGCGAACCCCATAATCACAGCCGCTTGAGGAGCGAGGCCATCTCGAGCGCGGTCTCCATCGCCTCCCCTCCCTTGTTGCCGGCGTTGGTCGCGGCGCGCTCGAGCGCCTGGTCGACGGTCTCGACCGTGAGCACGCCGAAGGCGACCGGAACACCGGTCTCGAGGCTCGCCTGTTGCAGACCCCGCGCACACTCGCCCGCGACGTACTCGAAGTGCGGCGTGTCGCCGCGGATCACGCACCCCAGAGCCACCACCGCGTCATAGCGGCCCGAGGCGGCGAGCTTACTGGCGGCGAGTGGCAGCTCGAACGCGCCCGGCACGCGGATCACGGCGAGGTCGTCGTCAGCGCCGCCGTGTGCGGTCCACGCGGCGCTCGCGCCCTTGACGAGGCTGGCGACGATGAAATCGTTGAAGCGCGCTGCGACGATCGCCACCCGGCGGCCGCGCGCGCCGGCCTCACCCTCGATGACGCGTGGCCCGGTCACCCCTCTTCCCCGACATAGCCCTCGATCTCCAGGTCAAAGGCCGAGATGCCGTGCATCTGCTTCGGCGCCGACAGCACCCGCATGCGCTTGACGCCGAGGTCCTTGAGGATCTGCGCGCCGACGCCGAAGGTGCGCAACACCGCGCCTTCACCGCTGCCCGTCCCCACGCCTTCCGGTTGCGCGGCCTGCGGCTGCGTGGCGGCAGCGGCGCGCAGCGCGCCGGCGAGCTCGGCCGGCAGCTCCTGTTGGCGCAGCACGACCACGACGCCGCTGCCCGCCTCGGCGATGCGCCTGAGCGCCGCGTGCAGTGTCCAGGCACGCGCGCCGCTGCGCACCCCGAGAAGATCCCGCAGCGTGTCCGGCAGATGCACGCGCACCAGCGGCACCTCCGGGCCGTCGAGCCGGCCGCAGGCGAGCGCCAGGTGCACTTCGAGGCTCACGCGGTCCTCGTAGGCATAGAGCCGGAACTCGCCGAGCGCGGTCTGCACCGTCTGTTCGCCGATGCGCTCGACCGAGCGCTCGGTGCGCAGGCGGTGGCGGATGAGCGCGGCGATCGTGCCGACCTTGAGCCCATGGCGGCGCGCGAACTCTTCGAGCTGCGGCCGCCGCGCCATGGTGCCGTCATCGTTCATGACCTCGCACAGCACCCCGACGGGCGTGAGCCCCGCGAGCCGGCACAGGTCGACCGCCGCCTCGGTGTGCCCGGCGCGCACCAGCACGCCGCCGGCGCGCGGGCGCAGCGGAAAGATGTGGCCGGGACGCGCGAAGTCCGCGGCGGTGGAGCGGCTGTCGGCGAGCGCGCGGATGGTGGCGGCGCGATCGGCGGACGACACGCCCGTGGTCGTACCGGTGCGCAGGTCCACCGAGACCGTGAACGCGGTGCGCTGCGACTCGCTGTTGGCCGGGACCATCTGCGGCAGGTCCAGCACCGCGAGGCGCTGCTCCTCCATGGGCACGCAGATGATGCCGCTCGTGTGGCGGATCATGAAAGCCACGGCTTCGGGCGTGGCGTACTCGGCCGCCATGATGAGGTCGCCCTCGTTCTCGCGGTCCTCGTCGTCCATGACGACGACCATGCGTCCGGCGCGCAGCTCCGCCAGCAGCTCCTCGATCGAGTTGAGGCTGCTCGCGGGCGGCGCGGGCGCCGGCTTGCCGGGCAGTGACACGACCTTTGACATGGGCAGCGAGGCTCGAATTTTTGGGCCGATAAGTATACCTGACGCTCCCTAGGCCAATGCCGCGCTTAGTAACCGAGGCGGTAACGCAACTCGGCGTAGATCTGGAACGGATTATTCCAGTGGACCCCGCCGAAGGTCAGACTGTTGTCGGTGAGCAGGTGCTGATTGGTGACGTTCAAGCCGGTGATCGACACCGACAGGTCGCGAGTGATGTGGCGCCCCACGGTCAGGTCGAGGATCGCATAGCTGGGCAGGTGGCTCGGCCCTGTAAAGCCGTTGGACAGTCCGGAATTGACCGAGAGGTTTGAACCGACGAAGAACCGTGCGGGCAGGTCCGCGTTGTATCCGAGATTGAGTGTGTTGCGCTGATCGTGGTCGAGTGCGACGGGCGGGAAGCCGCATTCCGTACCCGGCACCACCAGCCCTCCGGTAATCGACCCGAAGCAATCCGCCGTCTGGTTCGAGTAGGCCAGGTGCACCTGCCCGTACGGCCAGAAGGCCGGCGAGCGCACCGTGAGCTCGGTTCCCTCGATCCGGGCCCCCTGGTCGGTGATGGGCAGGAAGATATTCGATTCGCCGAGGGGGTTGTGATCGAAGAAGTTGCTCGCGTCGGTGAGGAAGTGGTCCAGCTCGACGGTCCAGCCCTTTACGGGGATCGTCACGCCAAACTGGCGCTCCGTATCGCGCTCCCCGTGCAGCGGCAGGAAGGCGGTGTCACTGGTGGTCGCGTAGGCGACCAGGGGTCCCGAGAGCGTCTCGAGCGGCGGGGCCTGGTAGTACTTGCCCCAGAAGGCAGTCAGCACCCAGTCCAGCCGCGGCAGCTGCACGGCCGCGCCGAGCCGTGGGTCGGTCGCATGCTCGGTGACACTGCCCTCAAAGTGCGACTGGCGCACGCCCGCCGACAGGTTGAGCCAATGCGCAGCCTCGAAGGTGTCCTGGACCCAGGCGGTGATCAGCCCCCCTGTCGGGCTCTGCGACTCATTGAGCGTCGGCGAGCTGTTGTCGGTGAATGCGAGATTGAAATCGGCCTCATCCTGCTGGGCAAAGCCGAACAGACCAACATCGAGGTGATTGCGGCTGAAGTCCATGCGCAGATTCTCCTCGGCGCCCTCGTACTGCGAGCTGTGGTGATAGGTGGTGACATTCGGATAGTCGCTGGCGCCCCCGTCATAGTCCGCGCGCTCGAAGTGATAGAAAAGCGCGCTCGTGAGCACCGCGTTGTTGCTGAACGTATGCGCCCAGGAGAGCAGCGCGAAAGTGTCCCCCTCGCTCTGCGTGTCACCGAACTGCCCGATGCAGTACGGGTCGTCGGCGAGCGCGACGGTGCAGTCCGGTATCTGGTAGACGTCCTGCCGCACCTGCGCGATGAGACTCACGGCATCCTGCCCGCTCGGCTTGTACTGCAGGTTGGTGAATGCGCCGTAGCCGTGGGTTGCGTCGTGGATCACCTGAGATTGGGGGGTTTGCAGGCCAAGATCGCTGCGATTGCCCGCGAGACTCGCGTAGTAGGCGAAGTCATCCGTGTGACTCGCGGCGCTGACATAGTCGTCGCTCTGGCCGAAACTTCCCGCCGTGGCGTCGAGCTCAGCCTCATCCTGACTGCTGAAGCCGCTCTTCGGAATCACGTTGAAGATGCCGTACGTCCGATCGCCCTCGTCGGCCGCGTAGCTGCCCCGTTCGACGCCCAGGGTCTGGATGTCCTTGGGGTTGATCTCAGGGGCGAGGTTCTCGGCGATGTTGGTATTCGGAATCTCGACCCCGTCGATCAGCCAGTTCGTCTGATGGCCGCCACGCATGTGCAGCATGTCATGGGCCTGATACGCCGCCGGAACGTAGTCAGTGATCATGGCGGAGCTGTTGACGTTGCTCGCTCCCGGGGTGTTCGCGATGTCCTGCTGGTCGACCATCGTGACCGGAGTGACCGAGGCGACCACCGGCAGCCGGCTCGTCGTCACCGTCACTTCGGCGAGCTCCGCGGGGCGCCGCAACACGAGGTTGGCGAACGGGAAATAGCCCGCCTGCACCGTGACGACCTCGCTGAAGGCCGCGAAGTCGCTGCGCGAGATGCTGAGCACGTACTGGCCGATCGCCAGCTGCGGGAAATCGAAGCGCCCGGTCGCGTCCGTCTGCCCGCGGATGATCGCGTGAGCGGCAGACTCGAGCACTACCTCTGCTCCCGGCACTGCCTGGTCGCTCCGGTCCCGGACGATGCCGCTGAGGCTCCCATAGGCGGCCGTCCAACCTGGTGCCGGCAGGAGGAACAGAAGAAGGACGAGCACCACCGCACCGGAGGGGGTGAGGCATGCTCGGACGCGCGGCGCATACCGCGCTGCCGGCAGTTTGCTGCGATTTGTCATGGGACAACCCCGGGCTCGCCATGGGCGTAGCCCTCCGAACGCACGGAGAAACGCACACCAATCAGGGCGTTCGTTTCACATGGAGGCTGGCATGGGGCCAGCCGCTGGGGTCAGCTCAGCCGACCGGGGGTGCGCGGGGCTGCGGGAGATGAACGAGGCGGACGGCGTCGGCGATCGAAGCGACGACCGCGCGCAACCGCTGCGCGATTGCGTTATCGATCGGAAGAGTCAGGTGGGAGACTGGCCCGGCACTGCAGGCGCTGCCGAACACGCAGTGTTCGTTGTGCGGCGCGCCTCCGGAATGGTGGTGGTGCGCTCCATGCGCGAGCAGCGCGGCGGGCAAGCCCTCCCAGCAGATCTCGAGCGAGAATGGCTTTGCCGGCATGAACCCCGGCGGAATGAGCGCACGCAAGGCAAAGCCGACCAGCGTGATGCTGGCAAGCAGCGTTTGCCTGTTACGCTTGCGGGGGCTCAGGCGTGACTCCCGCTCGCACCCTGCATGAGACGCTCGAGGTAGCGCGCCAGCTGATCGACTTCGAGGTTGACCTGGGCCCCCGCGGTCAGCGCCCCGAGCGTCGTCACCGCCTGGGTGTGCGGGATGATGTTGACGCCGAAGCTGCCTCCCGCGACCTCATTCACCGTGAGGCTCACGCCATCGACGGTCACCGAGCCCTTGCGCGCGAGGTAGCGCATGAGGGCGGGCGGCACCTCGAAGGTCAGCCGCCGCGAGCGCGCGTCGGATTCCACGCTGGTGACGCGCGCGATGCCATCGACATGCCCCGACACCAGGTGACCGCCGAGCACGTCCCCGGCACGGAGCGCGGGCTCGAGATTCACCGCCGCGCCGACCGCGAAGCCGCCGAGGGTCGTGAGCGCGAGCGTCTCGCGCGAGAGGTCGGCCGAGAAGCTGCGCCCGCTGCGGGACGTCACCGTGAGGCAGCAGCCCTGCACGCAGATGCTGTCGCCGACGCGCACGCGCGCCTCATCGAGCTCCTGGAACGCGATGCCGAGATGCAGGTCGCCGCCGCGCGTCCCGCGCTCAATGACCCGGCCCATCTCCTGAACGATCCCCGTGAACAATGCGCTTGCCTTTACGCTTGCGTACCGCCGGCCGTGCGGGGCCGGAGACGCAGCCGCAGATCATCTCCCACGCGCGCAACTTCCGCGATCTCAAATGCGGGGGCCGCATCGAGCCCCGTGAGCTCCGGGAATGCGAGCAGCGGACGTGCCGAGGGGCCGAGCAGCTTCGGCGCCAGGTAGAGCAGCAGCTCATCGGCGAGCCCCTGGCGCAGCAGCTCGCCGGCGAGCGTCGGCCCCGCCTCGACCTGCAGCTCATTTATCTCGAGCTCGCCGAGCCGGTCGAGCACTGCCGGCAAGGGCACCCGCTCGTTCACCGCGGGCAGCGTCTCGATGCGCGCCCCGCGCGCCGCGAGCGCACGGCACAGCGGCTCCCAGCGCGGGTCGGAGGCCGGCACGGCCGTCACGATCAGCACCTCGCCCGCAGCGGTGAACAGGCGTGCCTCGGGGGGCGTGCGCAGCGAGCTGTCGAGCACCACCCGCAGCGGCTGGGCCCGCCCGGCGCCTCCCTCTCCGGGCAGCCTCACGTCGAGCCGGGGATCGTCGGCGAGCACCGTTCCCGTGCCCGTGAGGATCGCGGAGCTGCGTGCGCGCCAGTGCTGAACGTCCTCGCGGGCCGCTTCGCCCGTGATCCAGCGGCTCGCGCCGTTCGCGAGCGCCGTGCGCCCGTCGAGGCTCGCGGCAAGCTTGATACGCACCCAGGGCCGCCCGGTGCGCATGCGCTTCAGGAACCCGGCGTTGAGCTCGGCTGCCTCGGCCGCGAGCAGTCCCGCCTCGACCTTGACACCGGCCTCCTCGAGGCGCGCGGCGCCGCGGCCGTTGACCTGCGGGTTGGGATCGGCGAGCGCGTACACAACGCGCGCCACGCGCGCCGCGATCAGTGCATCCACGCACGGCGGCGTGCGCCCGTGGTGACTGCAGGGCTCGAGGGTCACGTACGCGGTCGCGCCCGCGGCCTGCCCACCGGCCGCGCCGAGCGCCGCGACTTCGGCGTGACTCTCGCCGGCGCGCGCGTGCCAGCTCTCAGCGATCACGCGGCCGTTGCGCGCGATCACGCAGCCGACGCGTGGATTTGGCTGGGTGGTCGTGAGGCCGCGCGCGGCCAGCTCGAGCGCGCGCTGCATTGCGGTGCGGTCGAAGTCAGAGAACATCGGCGCTGAGGATCATTTCATTGTTTGCCGCCGGCGCCCGGGTCCTCGTCGTTTCCCTCGCCCGGGAGGAGCGGCAGCTGGTCGCGGCTGGCGGCGCGCCCGGCGCGGCGCCGGTGCGCGGAGGGCTGCCGGTGGGCCGGTGGCTTGGCCGGGCGGCCGGCGCGCAGCCGCTCGATCTCGTCGTGAAACGCCTGCACGTCCTCGAACTGGCGATACACGGAGGCGAAGCGCACGTAGGCCACTTCATCGAGGTGCCGGAGCTCCTCCATCACCAGCTCGCCGATGGCGCGCGCGGACACCTCGCGGTCGCCGAGCACGCGCACCTGGTGGACGATGCGGCTCACCGCCTCGTCGATCTGCTCGCGCGCCACCGGGCGCTTCTCGAGCGCCTTCTCCATGCCGGCGCGCAGTTTCGCCTCATCGAAGGCCTCGCGGCCGCGATCGCCCTTGACGACTACCGGCATGACGAGCTCGGCAGTCTCGAAGGTCGTGAAGCGCTCGCCGCACTTCAGGCACTCGCGGCGACGGCGGATCTGCCGTCCCTCGCCGGCGAGCCGCGAGTCGTTCACCTTGGTCTCTTCGTGGCCGCAGAAGGGGCAGTGCATGCGGCTATGGGTGCGCCGTCCGGCTTAAGTGCCGTAGACCGGGAAGCGCCGGCAGAGCTCGATCACCTGCGGGCGCACGTGCTCGATCGCCGCCGCCGCGCCTTCGGCGTCCAGCACCTCGGTGATGAAGTCCGCCACCTGCTCGACCTCGCGCTCCCTGAAGCCGCGCGTGGTCGAAGCCGGCGAGCCGATCCGCAGCCCGCTGGTGACCATCGGCGGCCGCGGATCGTTCGGCACCGCGTTCTTGTTGACGGTGATGTTGGCGCGCCCGAGTGCGGCGTCGGCGTCCTTGCCGGTGATGTTGCGGTCGGCCAGGCTCATGAGGAACAGGTGGTTGTCGGTGCCGCCCGAGACGATCTGGTAGCCGTTGTTCGCGAGCCGCGCCGCCATGGCGCGCGCGTTGGCGAGCACCTGGCGCTGGTAGTCCTTGAACTCGGGCTGCAGCGCCTCCTTGAGCGCGACCGCCTTGGCGGCGATCACGTGCATCAGTGGCCCGCCCTGGGTACCGGGGAACACCATCGAGTTGAGCTTCCTGGTGATCTCGTCGTTGGCGCGCGCCAGGATCAGCCCGCCGCGTGGGCCGCGCAGCGTCTTGTGGGTCGTGGTCGTCACGACGTCCGCATGCGGCAGCGGATTGGGATAGAGGCCGGCCGCGACCAGACCGGCGACGTGCGCCATGTCGACGACGAAGTACGCACCGACCTCGCGCGCAATCGCGGCGAAGCGCGCCCAGTCGATGATGCGCGAGTAGGCGGAAAAGCCGGCGACGATCATTTTCGGCCGGTGCTCCTCGGCGAGGCGTTGTACCTGGGCGTAATCGATCTCGCCGTTCTCAGGAAGGATGCCGTACTGGAAGGCGCGGAAGAACTTGCCGGAGAAGTTGACCCTGGCGCCGTGAGTCAGGTGGCCGCCGTGGTCGAGGCTCATACCGAGGATGGTCTCGCCGGGCTGCACCAGCGCGAAATACGCCGCGGCGTTCGCCTGCGAGCCCGAGTGCGGCTGCACGTTGGCGTAATCGGCGCCGAACAGCTGCTTCGCCCGGTCGATCGCCAGCTGCTCGGCCACGTCGACGAACTCGCAGCCGCCGTAGTAGCGCTTGCCGGGATAGCCTTCCGCGTACTTGTTGGTGAGCACCGAGCCCTGCGCGGCCAGCACGCGGGGACTGGTGTAGTTCTCGGAGGCGATCAGCTCGACGTGATCCTCCTGGCGGCGGCGCTCGCCCTCGATGGCCCGGGAGAGCTCCGGATCGAAGTCGGCGATGGTCTCGTTGCTGCGGAACATGCGGGTACGCCCTGAAAGAGAGCCAGGCGGAAACGGGCGCGAATTGTACCTTGTATGAAGGCTCGCATCGGACATCCTGTCACGATGCTCGCGGCGGCGCGCAAAAAGCGCGGTTTCGGCGCGCCGCCCGCCGCCTGCGGCGGCGGGCACATTGCGCTGCGCTGTCCTGCTCCGCGCAAGCCCTGGGCGCACATCCCTGTGCGTCCGCTCGGCGCTTCGCGCCTCGCCCCTGTGCCTTGTCGGATACGCGCGCGGCGGCAGAAGCCGCGCGACAGCGGCGCGGTGCCTACAGCAGGTTTTCCAGCACCGCGTTCCAGGCCTGGGCGAGATTGCCGCGGTTGTAGCCCCCGCCCCCGAGCGCCAGCACACGGCCATGGCCCAAGCGGTCGGCGAGCTCCTTCAGTGAGCGCGCGGCGCGCCCGTGCGAGCGGGCCGAGAGGCGCAGGTGCGTGATCGGATCGCCCTCGAGGCTGTCGGCCCCGCACTGCAGGATGATGAACTCGGGCTCGAAGCCCTCGAGGTGTTTCAGCACCCGCGGCCATACCTGCTCGAACACCGAATCGTCGGCCCCCGGCGGCAGCGGAACGTTGAGCTTCATGCCGGCGGCGGCGCCGCGGCCGGTCTCGCCACTCGCGCCGGTGCCGGGATAGAGGTAGCGGCCGTCCTCGTGCAGGTCGGCGAACACCACCGCGGCGTCGTCCTCGAAGGCGTAGAACACTCCGTCGCCGTGGTGCGCATCGATGTCGACGTAGGCGACGCGCTTCAGGCCCGCGCGCTTGAGGAGCTCGATCGCCACGCCGCAGTCGTTGAAGACGCAAAAGCCCGCAGCGCGCTCGCGCGCGGCGTGATGGAGCCCGGCGATCGGCACGAAGGCGCGGCGGCACTCGCCCCGCATGATAGCCTCCATGGCGCTCAAGGTGGCTCCCACCACTCCCGCGGCCGCCTCGTACACGCCGCGGAACGCCGGCGTGTCACCGGCGTCGAGCAGCCCCGCGCCGCTCGCCGAGCGCTCGCGCACGAAGTTGAGATAGGCGGGACTATGGAACGCGCGCAGTTCCTCCTCGGTGGCGGTGCGCGGCTCGAGCACCTGCACGCGCTGGTCGAGGCCGCGCGCCTCGTACTCGCGCATGAAGGCCGCGAGCCGGTCGGGACCGAAGGGATGGCCGTCGCCAAAGCTGTAGCGAGCGAGCCGCTCGCTCACCACCACACCGACGCCCGCGTTCATATGCGACCGTGACCCCCCGCAAAGTCCCCCGTGGGCGGAGCCTAACACAGGGGGACGGCGCCGAAGGCCGCCGCGTGCGCCTCAGCCCGTATAATTGCGCCATCCCCTGCCGCCGGAAGCTCCATGGCCCAATACATCTACACGATGAACCGCGTCTCGAAGGTGGTCCCGCCCAAGCGGGTGATCCTGCGCGACATCAGTCTCTCGTTCTTTCCCGGCGCGAAGATCGGCGTGCTCGGTCTCAACGGCGCCGGCAAGTCGTCGCTGCTGCGGATCATGGCGGGGACGGATCAGTCATTCGACGGCGAGGCGCGCCCGCAGAGCGGCATCCGCATCGGCTTCCTGCCGCAGGAGCCGCAGCTCGACGTGTCGCGCGACGTGCGCACCATCGTCCGGGAAGGCCTCGGCGAGACTTTCCGCCAGCTCGAGGAGTTCAATCACATCAGCGAGCGCTTTGCCGAGGAGATGCCCGAGGAGCAGATGAACAAGCTCCTCGAGCGACAGGCGCAGCTCCAGGATGCGATCGATGCCGCAGGCGGCTGGGAGCTCGAGCGTAAGCTCGAGATCGCCGCCGACGCGCTGCGCCTGCCGCCCTGGGAGGCGAGCATCGCGACTCTCTCCGGCGGTGAGCGCCGCCGCGTGGCGCTCTGTCGGCTGCTGCTCTCCGCTCCCGACATGCTGCTGCTCGATGAGCCGACCAACCATCTCGACGCCGAGTCGATCGCCTGGCTCGAGCGCTATCTCGAGGAATATCCGAGCACCGTCATCGCGGTCACTCACGACCGCTACTTCCTCGACAACGTGGCCGAATGGATCCTCGAGCTCGACCGCGGCTACGGCATCCCCTGGCACGGCAACTACTCCTCCTGGCTCGAGCAGAAGGAGCAGCGCCTCGCCCTCGAGGAGCGCGAGCAGGAGGCGCTGCGCAAGGCGCTGGCGCACGAGCTCGAGTGGGTGCGGCAGAACCCCAAGGCCCGACAGGCGAAGAGCAAGGCCCGCCTGCAGCGCTACGAGGAGCTCGCCTCGCGCGAGTTCCAGGAACGCAACGAGACCAACGAGATCTATATCCCGCCGGGGGAGCGCTTAGGGGATCTCGTCATCGCGGTCGAGGGGCTGCGCAAGGGCTACGGCGAGCGCCTGCTCATCGACAACCTGGCCTTCAACCTGCCGCGCGGCGGCATCGTCGGCATCATCGGACCCAACGGCGCCGGCAAGACGACGCTGTTTCGCATGCTGACCGGTGCCGAGCAGCCCGACGCGGGCGAGATCCGCGTGGGTCCGAGCGTGCGCCTCGCCTACGTCGACCAGTCACGCCAGACGCTCGACGATAAGAAGACCGTGTGGCAGGAGATCTCCGGCGGCCTCGACCTGATCAAGGTCGGCGGCTACGAGACGCCCTCGCGTGGCTACGTCGGCCGCTTCAACTTCCGGGGCGCGCAGCAGCAGCAGCTGATCGGCGAGCTCTCCGGCGGCGAGCGCAACCGAGTGCATCTCGCCAAGGTGCTGCGCGCCGGCGGCAACGTGCTGCTGCTCGATGAGCCCACCAACGATCTCGACGTCGAGACGCTGCGCGCGCTCGAGGAGGCGCTGCTCGCCTTTCCCGGCTGCGCGGTGGTGATCTCCCACGACCGCTGGTTCCTCGACCGTATCGCGACCCACATCCTCGCCTTCGAGGGCGACTCGCAGGTCGTGTGGTTCGAGGGGAACTACCAGGAGTACGTCGCCGATTTCCAGCGCCGCCGGGGCGATGAGGCGCTGCAGCCTCATCGCATCAGGTACAAGCCGCTCACGCGCTGACGGAGGCGCCGCGCAGTCTTGTCAGCGCCGAGGGTCACGGAAGAGGAGTTGGCAGAGGACCGCAGCCGCTGGCGCTGGCTGGGGCCGATCGCAGCGCTGCTGGTGTTCACGGCGGTGGTGCTGCTGCTGCACCGTCAGCTCGCGCACCTGCACGTCAAGCGCGTGCTCGAGCACCTGCACGGCATCCCGCGCCGCCAGGTGCTCGAGGCGCTCGGCTTCACCGCGGCGAGCTACTGGCTGCTCTCCAACTACGACGTGCTGGCGCTCGCCTATCTGCGCCGCGCGATGCCTTACCCGCGCATCCTGTTCACCTCCTTCATCGCCTACTCCTTCGGCCACACGCTCGGCTTCTCCGCCTTCACCGGCGCCGCCATCCGCTTCCGGCTCTATGTCACCGCGGGCGTGAGCGCCATCGATGTGGCAACCATCAGCGCTTTCTGCAGCCTGTCGCTCGGCATCGGGCTCGCGACCATCGCGGGGTTGTCGCTGTTCCTCTCGCCGACCCATGCGACCCAGATCCTGCACCTGCATCGCAACTGGGCACTGCTCGTGGGTCTGGTGCTGCTCGGTGCCGTGGCGCTCTACGCCCTGTGGGCCACACTGGCGCGCGGCACGCTCGAGCTGCGCGGCTGGGCGCTGCGCGCCCCGGGCCCTGCCATTGGCCTCGCGCAGCTCGCGCTCTCGGTGGTGGACCTGTCGCTCTCGTCGGCGGTGCTGTGGTCGCTGCTGCCGGCGGACGCGCACATCGGCTTCGTGCCGTTTCTCGGCACCTACGCGCTGGCGGTGATCGCCGGGATCGTGAGCCACGTGCCGGGGGGCGTCGGGGTGTTCGAGGCGGTGATTCTGCTCACCATTCCCGGAGTGCCGGCGGATGCCCTGCTCGGGTCGCTGCTCGCCTATCGCGCCGTGTACTACCTGGTGCCGCTAGTGTTCGGCACGCTGCTGTTCGGCTCCAAGGAGCTGGTCGCGCAGCGCGTGCGCATGCTGCGGGCGCAGGCGCTGGCCTCCGCTTACATCGCGCCGGTCGTGCCGCAGGTGGCGGGCGCACTCACCTTTCTCGCCGGCGCGCTGCTGCTGTTCTCGGGGGCGACCCCGGCGATCGAGGAGCGGCTCGCCTTCCTCGACCGCTTCCTGCCGCTCGCGGTGCTCGAGGTGTCGCACCTCGCGGGCAGCGTCATCGGCTTGGGCCTGCTGGTGCTGTCGCGCGCGCTGTTTCGCCGCGTGGAGGCCGCCTATCACATCATCGTCTGGCTCCTGATCGCGGGCATCTTCGCCTCGCTGCTGAAGGGTCTCGACTTCGAGGAGGCGACGCTGCTCGCGCTGGTGCTCGGCGTGCTCACTCTCGGCCGGCGCGCCTTCTATCGTCCGATCGCGATTCTCTCCGAGCGCTTCACGCCGGTGTGGATCGCGAGCATCGTCGGGGTGGTCGCGCTCGCAATCTGGCTCGGGGTGCTCTCCTACCGGCACGTCGGCTACTCGCACGAGCTCTGGTGGACGTTTGCGCTCGACGGCAACGCGCCGCGCATGCTGCGCGCCTCGCTCGCGATCCTGGTGCTCGGCACCGCCTACGTGCTGCTCAACGTGCTGCGGCCGGCCCGGCCCGAGCCCGCGGTGGCCGGCCCCGAGGAGCTCGCGCGCGCGCGCGTGCTGATCGAGCAGTGCGACCAGACCGTGGCGAACGCCGCCCTCACGGGCGACAAGCGCCTGCTCTTCAACGAGGCGGGCACCGCCTTCGTCATGTACCAGATCGCCGGGCGCAGCTGGATCGCCCTCGGCGATCCGGTAGGCGCGCGCGAGGGGGCCGAGGAGCTGGTGTGGCGGCTGCGCGAGATGTCCGACCATCACGGCTGCGACACGGTCTTCTACCAGGTGTGCGCCGAGCGCCTCGCGCTCTACGTCGACTTAGGGCTCGCCGCGCTCAAGATCGGCGAGGAGGCGCGCGTGCCGCTCGAGCAGTTCTCGCTCGAGGGAGCGGCGCGCGCGGATCTGCGCCAGGCGCACCGCCGCGCGCAGCGCGACGGAGCCAGTTTCGAGGTCGTGCCGCCCGCCGAGGTCGCGCCGCTCCTGCCCGCGCTCAAGCGCGTCTCCGACGCCTGGCTCCAGGCCAAATCGACCGGCGAGAAGCGCTTCTCGGTGGGTGCGTTCTCGAGTCAGTACCTCGAGCAGTTCCCGCTCGCGGTGGTGCGCGCCGAAGGCTCGCCGGTCGCCTTCGCCAACCTCTGGACGACCGCAACCAAGGCGGAGCTGTCGGTTGATCTCATGCGCTTCGGCCCCGAGGCTCCGCGCGGCTCGATGGATTACCTCTTCATCGAGCTGATGCTGTGGGGACAGCGCGCCGGCTTCCGCCACTTCAATCTCGGCATGGCGCCGCTCTCGGGACTCGAGGCGCATCCGCTCGCGCCCGCCTGGCACCGGGTCGGAAACTTCATCTTCCGTCACGGCGAGCACTTCTATAACTTCGAGGGACTGCGCCGCTACAAGGCGAAGTTCGATCCGCTGTGGGAGCCGCGCTACCTGGTGGCGCGCGGCGGCATCGCGCTGCCGCGGGTCCTGATCGATGTCTCGACGCTGATCGCCGGAGGAGTGAAGGAGCTGTTCGCGCGATGACCCGCATCCCGACCGTCGTGATCCTCCTGCTCCTCGGCGCCGGGCCGGTGGCCACGTCTGCGGCGCCCGCGGGCGCCGCGCCCGGCGCAGCCGCCCAAAAGTCCGGCAAACCCGCCGCGCCATCCGATGGGGCGGATGCGCACGTGGCCGCCGGCCGCTTCGGTAGCGTGAGCGTCTACATTCCCGCCGGCAAACCCAGGAGCGTCGCGATCTTTCTCTCCGGCGATGGCGGCTGGGAGCTCGGCGTCATCAACATGGCGAAGGCGCTGCGCGCTCAGGGCGCGGTGGTGATCGGCGCCGACATCCGCCACTACCTCGCGAAGCTCGGCGAGGCGGCTGCCAGGCCGGATGCGCCGTGCCAGATGCTCGCGGCGGATTTCGAGGAGCTGAGTCACCACGTGCAGAAAGAGATCGGCCTGCGCGAGTATCACGTGCCGGTGCTCGTCGGCTACTCCTCGGGCGCCACGGTGGTCTACGGGGCTCTGGTGCAATCACCGCCCGGGACCTTCGCCGGCGCGCTCAGCCTCGGCTTCTGTGCCGACCAGGATTTCTCCGGCGCAGCGCTCTGCCCGGGCGCCGGGCTCCACTACACGCCCAATAAGCAGCACGAGCTGGTGCTGGCGCCGGCGGCGAGCCTGAAGCAGCCCTGGATCGCGTTCCAGGGGCAGAAGGACGAGGTCTGCAGCGCGAAGGCGGTCGATGAGTTCGCCGCCTCGGTCGCCAACGCTGAGGTGGTGCGGCTGCCGCTGGTCGGTCACGGCTTCTCGGTCGAGCGCAACTGGATGCCGCAGTTTCGAGCGGCCTACGCACGGCTCACGGCGCCGGTCGAGACTGCAGCGGCGCGTCCGCCCGAGATCAGCGATCTGCCGGTCAGCGAGGTACCCGCCGCCGGGGCCTCCGCGGAGCTCGCCCTGCTCCTCACCGGCGACGGCGGCTGGGCCGGCCTCGACCAGGAGCTCGCCGCGCGCCTCGCCGCGAGCGGTGTGCCGACCGTCGGGCTCAACTCGCTCAAGTACTTCTGGACCGAGCGTTCGCCCGATGAGACCGCGCGCGATGTGGCGCGCCTCATGCGCCATTACCTTGCGGCGTGGAACAAGCAGCGCGTCATCCTGGTCGGCTACTCCTTCGGCGCCGACGTGCTGCCGTTCGTGGTGAACCGCCTGCCGCCTGAGCTGCGCGCGCGCATCGCGAGCGTCAGCCTGCTCGGCATCGATTCCAACGCCTCCTTCGAGGTGAGTGTCGCCGACTGGGTCGGCAGCGGCGACGGCGGCCCGCCGACGCGGCCCGAGGTCGCCGCCCTCTCGAACCTGCCGGTGCTCTGCATCTACGGCGAGGGCGAGTCGGATTCCATCTGCCCGGGCCTGCCGGCCGGGGCCAATCTCGCGCGCGCGCAGGTCGGCAAGGGCCACCACTTCAGCGGCGAGTACGCGACTCTCGCCGACCGCATCCTCGCCTTCGCGCGCGCGGCGCGCCCTGTGACATAACGCAGCCCGAAAGGGGTGGCTCGCGGCGCGATCGGTTAACATGGGGTGGCGCTGCGACGGACGCGAAAACAACAGTCCGCGCCGCCTGATGAAGGGTATGTCTTCGTACATCGATTCGGCGAGCCACCTGCATCACGACCAGGACAAGAACCTGGTCGTGACCTGCCCGCATTGCCAGACGGTCGCGCACATCACGCCGAGCGCCGTGCCGCGCTTCGAGGATCTGCAGCTCTATCGGCCGAGGCAGGTCGGGGTCGTATACCTGTGCGACGCCTGCCACGCGCCGATCTTCCTGCGCTTCAGCGTGCGGGTGTACGGCACCGCCCGTATCGAGCTCGCGCCGCAGTTCACGGAGGTCGAGCGCGCGCGGGAGAAATTCAGCTTCACCTACATCCCCGAAGAGGTCGAGGCGCTCTTCAAGGAAGCGCTCACCTGCTTCACGCACGACGCCTTCAACGCCTTCGGCTCGATGTGCCGGCGCACGGCGCAGGCCGTGTTCGCCGACCTCGGTGAGGCGGGGAAGCTGCGGCTGTTCGATGAGCTCAACGGCCTGCGTGAGCTCACCGACATCGCCCCCGACCTGTTCACCTGCATGCGCAACGTGCTGTTCGGCGCCGAGCTCGACGCGCGCGCCACGATGCCGCCGCTCGATGGCTACCAGGCGGGGATCATGCTGGAAGTCATGAAGGACCTGCTCTACGAGGCCTACGTACGCAAGGGAAGGCTGCAGCAGGCGATCAAGGTGCGTCGCTTCCTGCTCGACGAGACCGGCTCCTGGAAAGTCACGCCGCTGCAGTCGGCGAGCTGACGCAACACTTCAACCCACCCAGCGCCTCGCGTTTCGAAACAGGCGCATCCAGCCCGAGTAGTTGCCCGCCGCGCGCGGCCGCCAGGAATTCTGCAGATAGCGGCACGAGCGCTCCGGATGCGGCATGGTGATGGTCACGCGTCCTTCGGCGTTACAGAGCGCGGCGATGCCGAACGGGCTGCCGCTCGGGTTCGCCGGGTAAGTGCCGGCGACGCTGCGATCGTGCTGCACGTAGCGGAATCCGACCAGGCCGCTCGCAGCGCAGGCCGCGGCCGCCTCGGGCGATGGGAACTCGCCCCGCCCCTCGCCGTGCGAGACCGCGATCGGCAGCAGTGATCCCGCCATCCCCTGGAGCAGCACCGAGGGCGAGGCCAGCACCTCGACGAGCGGGAAGCGTGCCTCGTACTGCTCGCTGCGGTTCTGCACGAAGCGCGGCCAGTGCGCCGTGCCGGGAATCAGGCTCTTGAGCGCCGCAAACATCTGGCAGCCGTTGCAGATGCCGAGCGCAAAGCTGTCGTGGCGTGCGAAGAAGCGCTCGAACTCGCTTCTCACCCGTGGCGTGTACAGGATCGATTTGGCCCAGCCCTCACCGGCCCCGAGCACGTCGCCGTAACTGAAGCCGCCGCAGGCCACGAGCCCCTTGAACTCCGCGAGCGTGCGCGCGCCGGAAAGCAGGTCCGTCATGTGCACGTCGTGCGGCTCGAATCCCGCCTGCGCAAACACCGCCGCGGTCTCCGTCTGGCTGTTGACGCCCTGCTCGCGCAGGATCGCGACCTTAGGTCTCACGCCGCGCGCGACGTAGGGCGCCGCGATGTCCTCCTCGGGGTCGAACCTGAGATCGACGCTCAAGCCCGCGTCCTGTTCGGCGCTCTGCGCGGCGAACTCCTCATCCGCACACTGCGGCTCATCGCGCAGCCGGCGCATGCGCCACGAGGTCTCCGACCAGGCACGCTTCAAGTCCGCCCATGCCTCATCGATCAGCGCCGTGCCGATGCGCACCTGCACCCGCAGCTCCGCGGTCGGCGCCCCGAGATAGAGCGCCGCATCGCTCAAGCCGTGCCGCGCCAGGATCTCGCCGAAGCGCGGCTCATCGCCCGCGAGGAGTTGCACGACCACACCGGGCTCCTCGCTGAAGAGCTGCGCCGCCGCCGGCCCGCGTGCGGCGGGCAGCGCGATCTCGAGCCCGCAGTGCCCGGCGAAGGCCATCTCGAGGAGCGTGACCAGCAGTCCGCCGTCGGAGCGGTCGTGATAGGCGTGCAGGAGCTTCGCGGCGCGCAGCTCGCTGAGCGCCGCCGCGAGCTTGAGGAGCCTCGCCGGATCGTCGAGATCCGCCGGCTCCTCGCCGAGCTCGCCGTACACCTGCGCGAGCGCCGAGGCCCCGAGGCGGTTCCGGCCGGCGGCGAGATCAATGAGCCACAGCGAGCTCGGCCGCTCCTCGAGCTCGAGCGCCGGGGTGAGCGTCGCGCGCACGTCGGCGACCGGCGCGAATGCCGAGATGATGAGCGACACCGGCGCCACCACGCTCTTATCGACACCGCCCTCGCTCCAGCGCGTCTGCATCGAGAGCGAGTCCTTGCCAACCGGGATCACGATGCCGAGCTCGGGGCAGAGCCTCTTCGCGACTGCCTCGACCGTCGCATAGAGCGCGGCATCCTCGCCCGGCTCGCCGCTCGCCGCCATCCAGTTGGCCGACAGGCGGATCTTCGACAGGGAATCGATATCCGCGGCCAGGATGTTGGTGATGGCTTCGGCGACCGCGAGCCGGCCCGAGGCGGGTGCATCGAGGAGCGCGACCGGCGTGCGCTCGCCGATTGCGAGTGCCTCACCCGCCACGCCCTCGTAGTCCGCAAGGGTGACGCCGACGTCACTCACCGGCACCTGCCACCGTCCAACCAGCTGGTCGCGGCTCACGAGCCCGCCGACGGTTCGATCGCCGATGGTGATGAGGAAAGTCTTGTCGGCCACCGCCGGCAGGCGCAGCACCCGGTACAGGGCCTCCTTGAGCTCGATGGACTTCAGGTCGAAGGGCCGGGCGAGCGGCGGGACGCTCTGCACATCGCGCCTGAGGCGCGGCGGCTTGCCGAGCAGCAGATCGAGCGGCATGTCGACCGGCCGATCGCGAAACAGCGGATCCGAGACGGTGAGCCGTCCGCTCGCGTCGATCGCGCCGATCACCGCGAACGGACAACGCTCGCGCGCGGCAATCGCGGCGAAGCGCTCGATGGTCTCACTCGCGACGATCAGCACGTAGCGCTCCTGCGCCTCGTTGCACCACAGCTCCATCGGCGACATACCGGGCTCGGCGCTCGGAATCGAGCGCAGATCGATGCGCGCGCCGCGCCCGCCGTGGGCGACCGACTCGGGGACGGCGTTGGAGAGGCCGCCGGCGCCCACGTCGTGGATGAGGAGGATGGGGTTGCGTCCGCCGAGCGACCAGCAGTGATCGATCACCTCCTGCGCGCGGCGCTCCATCTCCGGGTTGCCGCGCTGCACCGAGGCGAAATCGAGATCGGCGCTGGAGCTGCCGCTGCCGAGCGAGGAAGCGGCACCGCCCCCTAAGCCGATCAGCATCGCGGGTCCGCCGAGCACCACCAGCTGCGCGCCCACCGGCACGTCGGCCTTCTCGACGTCTGGGCGGCGGATGTTGCCCAAGCCCCCGGCAACCATGATCGGCTTGTGGTAGCCGCGCGCGCGCCCGGGCCGGTCCCCGGGGACCTGCACCTCGAGCGTGCGGAAGTAGCCGCACACCGCCGGGCGCCCGAACTCATTGTTGAAGGAGGCAGCTCCGATCGGTCCCTCGGTCATGATCTCGAGCGCGGAGGCAATGCGGGATGGCGCGCCGAAATTGCGCTCCCACGGACGCTGGTAGCCCGGAATGCGCAGGTTCGACACCGAGAAGCCGGTAAGACCGGCCTTCGGCTTGGCGCCGCGCCCGGTCGCACCCTCGTCGCGGATCTCGCCGCCCGAGCCGGTCGCGGCTCCCGGGAAAGGCGAGATGGCGGTCGGATGATTGTGAGTCTCGACCTTGATGAGGATATCGATCGGCTCGACGCTCGAGCCGTAGATGCCGGTCTCCGGATCCGGGAAGTAACGCGCGCCGACCGAGCCCTCGATCACCGCGGCGTTATCGCGGTAGGCCGACAGCACGCCCCGGGGGTGTGCGGCGTGCGTGTGGCGGATCATGGCGAACAGTGATTCGCTGCGCGGCTTGCCGTCGATGGTCCAGGCGGCGTTGAAGATCTTGTGGCGGCAGTGCTCGGAGTTCGCCTGCGCGAACATCATGAGCTCGACGTCGGTCGGGTCGCGCTGCAACTGCGTGAAGCTCGCGAGCAGGTAGTCGATCTCATCGGCAGAGAGCGCCAGCCCGAGCCGCTGGTTCGCCTCCACGAGCGCGGCGCGCCCGGCGCGCAGCGATACGGTGGCGAGCGGCTTCGGCTCGGTGTGCGCGAACAGCCGTGCGGCCTCGGCCGCATCGAGCAGCGCCATCTCGGTCATGCGGTCGAAGAGCGCGGGCGCCAGACGCGTCAGCTGCACGCTGCCGAGAACGTGCACCGCACTCAGGCGGTACTCGATGCCGCGCTCCACGCGGCGCACGCACTCGAGCCCGCAGACCCGCACGATGTCGGTCGCCTTGCTCGACCAGGGCGAGATCGTGCCGGCGCGCGGCACGATGAGCACGCGCTCGCCGGCCGCGGCGCTCAAGTCTGCGGGCAGAGTCGGGCCATAGGTGAGGAGTCGCCCGAGGAGTTCCCGCTCGGCGGCCTCGAGCGGCCGCTCGAGGTCGGCGAAGTGCACGAAGCGCGCCGCGAGTCCCCGCACCGCGGGCTCGATGGCATTCAGGCGGTCGAGCAGCTTCGCGATTCGAAACGCGGACAGTGCCGGTGCGCCTGGGATCTCCAGCATGCGCTACCCGCGCCTCACTTCTTCTCTCCGGGCGGGGTCGAGTACATCGGCATGGGGAACTGCGCGACGTTGGCGCCCGCCTCGAGCACGGTGATCTTGGCTGTGCCCTGCTTCTTCACCTCGTCGATGCGCAGGATCGAGTGCATGGGCAGGAAGGTGCGCTTGACCCCCGCGAACTCGCCCTTGATGCGCTCCTCGGACGGGTCCAGCACCACCGAGGAGCGCTCGCCGAACACCAGTTCCTCGACCTCGATGAACCCGAACAGCTCCCCGTGGGTCACCTTGCGCGCGTACACCTCGTAAACCTTGCCTTGATTCACGAACATAATGCGGAAAATGTGACTGGCTGCCATGGCCTCTCGGTAGGGGTCGGGTAGCTTTGACGCTGGCATTATATGTCCGGGCGTGCCGGGGACGCTGCCGCGCCCCGTTGCACCCGGCAGTTTCTTGACAACGGACGGACTCCCTTGAGTCGGGGAACCATGACGCTTCGCCTGCGTGTCGTCAGTGACCAGCGCCGGTCGCTCGCCGACCGCAGCACCGCCGTTTTCTCGGTCGAGGGCGGCACCATCGGCCGCTCCGCGGACAACGACTGGGTGCTTCCCGACCCCATGCGCTACGTATCGGCCCACCATGCGCGCGTGCAGTTCCGTGAGGGCCACTTCTATCTGCAGGACGTCAGCACCAACGGCGTCTACATCAACGACGACACCGAGCCGCTCGCCAAGCGCGGCTCGAGCGGCTATCGGCTGGTGAACGGCGACGTGCTGCGGATCGGCGAGTACCACATCGTCGCGGCGCTCGAGGCGCAGCGCGCTACTCCGGCGTCCGAGGAGGATCCGGTGGCTGCCGCGGTGCCGACCAGCATTCATGCGCTGCGTACCCTCGGGCGCTCGCCGGACCGCGATATCGGTGCGGTGCTCAACCTCGATGAGCTGCTGGTCCCCGAGCCCCGGCGCGACCCGGCGCTGCCGGTGAACGCCTACGGCCAGGCGGTCGAATCCGGCCCGGTGCGTGCGCTGGCCGCTCCCGAAATCGAGCTCACCGCGAGCGATGCGCCGGTGCCTGCCGAGGGCGCCGCCCCCGCACCGGACCCCGAGGCCGAGGCGCACAACGAGCGCATGGCGCGGCTCGCCGAGGCGGTCGCGCGCGAGCCGAAGAATGGCAACGGCGTGCTGGCGCTCTCAGACGTGCATTCGGGGCTCGACGCCTTCTGCCGCGGCGCCGGCATCGACACCGAGAAGCTGCCGGCGGACGCCCAGACCCGGCTGCTGCATCTCGCCGGGCGGCTGTTCCGCGAGACGCTCGTCGGCCTCAAGGACCTCGAGCGCACGCGCGCCAACACCCGCAACCGCTACCGCATCGAGACGCCCGCGCGGGAGAAGGACGATCCGCGTCCCTCGCTCGCCGACTCGATGGTGGAGGAGCTGCTGATCAGCCTGATGGTGCAGCACGAGAACCGCCGCCTCGACTCGGTGCAATGGCTGCGCGAGACGGTCGACGAGGCGAAGCTGCACGAGAACGCCACCGCGCAGGCGACGCGCGCCGCGTTCATCGAGTTCCTCGGCCGCCTCGACCCCGCCGAGCTCGAAGCGCGCTTCGAGCGCGCCGCGCGGCGCGGCAAGGCGCGCTCGGCCGACAAGGCTCAGTACTGGGAGCTGTTCGTCAACTTCTACCGCAACCTCATCGAGATGCCGGACGATCATCTGCCGCATACCTTCGTCGAGGCATTCAGCTCCGCGTATCGCGAGGCGATGAAGAAGACCGAATCCTGAACCGGCGTGAGGTTGGCGGGGATTGGCGGAGAGGGTGGGATTCGAACCCACGTGCCGGTTTTACCCGACCATCCGATTTCGAGTCGGCG
>DASPSF010000124.1:0-24875 GCA_035624075.1 Steroidobacteraceae bacterium
ACCCCGATCTGCGTGGCGGTGAGCGCGGTGCCGATGGTGCCGATCTGCGTGCTGGTGAGGTTGCCGACCACGCCGGTCGAGAGCTCGGCGGTGTCGATGCTCGCCAGCAGCGCGGTGCTCAGGCCCGAGGCCTGGGCGGAGGTGAGATGACCGATCTCCGCCGTGCTGAGCTGCAAGGCGAGGTTCGCGACTTCTGTGGTGGTCAGCGCTGCCACCTGGGCGGCAAGCAGCAGCTGAACGTTCGCGGTCGTCAGTTCCGCGGTTTGGGCGCTGGTCAGCCCGCCGATGGCGCCGGTGCCGATGGCCTGCAGCTGGGACGCATTGAACAGTGCAATCGCGGCGGTGCTGATCTGTGCCACATCGGCACTCGTGAGCGCACCTATCTGACCCGTGACAACGGTATTCAGGACCTGCGCTTGGGCGGTGCTCAGATCGGCGAAATTTGATGGCGCCAGGTTCGCGATCTGCTTGGTTGTCAGCAGGGACACTTCGCTGGTCGTCAGGGACAGAAAGATCGAGCTCATGAGTCACCACTCCCGAGACGCGTTATGCGTCCGGTCTCGTCATCGGCGTTGGGCTGCCAACCTTGAGAGCCAGGCCGGCAAATCCCAAAAGACCAGGTGGCAACGGCAATAAGTCCGGTCCGGCCGGAGCCGGCAATGCGCTAACTGTGAGTCACTTCACGGCACCGTGCGCGCGGCGCGGCTCGCCCGCTCGGCAGGAGCGGCGCTTTTTCTCGAGACGCTCGCCGGCCCCGGGGTGTCAGGCGGACGCGCCGCCGTCCCTGCGCCTGGCGTAGAGCTCCATCTGTGCGTCGCGGCGGTTGGGGATGGCGAACGCCACGACCTCGAAGCCGCTCTCCTTCAACAGCGAGGTCAGGCGCTCGCGGCTGAAGTTGTGGTGTCGCTCGAGATCCATCCAGTGAGGATTGGCTTTCTCGTGCTCCATCAGCCGCCAGCTCGCTGAGGCCAGATCGGCCGCGCTGATGACCAGCAGACTTCCGGGCCGGAGCACCTGGGCCGCCTTGCGCAGTGCGGCGCGCGGATCCGGCAACTGCTCGAGCACATCCATCATCGACAGCACGTCAACGGTTACCTCGAATTTGAGCTCGATGAAGTCGTGCTGCAGCACCGCGAAGCCCAGCTCCCGAGTGCGCCGAACCAGTTCAGCGCGCGTCTCCAGTCCGACCGCGGAGAATCCGTAGTCGCCAGCGGTCATGATCAATGTGCCATCACCGCAACCCACATCCACCCAGACGGGCCGGCCTTCGCTCTTCTGGATCGCGGCGTAGCCGCCCAATGCGGCAACGGCTCTCTCCAGCACCGGCGCCCAGAGTGCGCGCTGGGCAGCGAGATTTGCGGCCGTGGTGAGCTGGGGGAATTTGTCCCTGCGCTGCACTTCGAGCCGTCCCGCGGGCGTCCAGTAGCTGCGCGAATGCACATGACCGCACGATGCACAGCGCATCCATTCGATCGTGGGGGGCAGAGGCTCGTGCCAGAGCGCGTGCCCCGAGCAGTTCGCGAAGCCCAAAGTGACGCTCGCGCCATCGCACAGCGGGCACGCGCTGTAGGGCTGGCGCAGCGCTCCGGCAGCCGAAGCTCTGGCGACCGGCTCGGGACGGGGCTCGACCGGGCCACAATCAGGCACATCGATAGGAGCGCGTGCTCCCGAAACCGCGTGCTGCTGCACCATCATTTCGATGGCGGTCTCGAAATTGCGCGTGAAGCGCTCGGTATCGAACAGCGGCGCGGTTGCGCGGTTGGCCTCGACGCGCGCGCGCAGGTCCTGGCGATAGGCCGCATCGGTAGCGACCCGTCGGCCCAGGCGCACCATGTCCTGCGGGTCGGCCGCCACGAGCTCCGGCACCTCGATCGCATGCAGCAGGCTCTCACTCACGCGCGAGGCGAAGTGCCGCCCGCGTGCAGTGATGACCGGGACACCGGCCCAGAGCGCATCGGAGGTCGTCGTGTGTCCATTGCAGATGAGCGTGTCGAGGACCGCATCCGCCAGCTGCAGCCGCGCGAGGTGATCGTGCGGCTGCACGAACGGTGCGAACAGCAGCCGCTCGCAAGCGATGCCGGCGAGCTGTGCGCTGCGCTGCAGGTTGGCGATCGCCGCCTGCCCCTGGCCCAGGATCCAGAGCACCGCGTCCGGCACTTCCTTCAGTATCTGCATCCAGACCGCGAAGCTGCCGCGATCGATCTTGTAGCATTGATTGAAGGCTGCGAAGACGATCTTGTCGTCGGGCAGTCCGTGCAACGACCGCGTACCCGGGTCAGCCGCCCGCGGACGCTTGCGGTCGTTGCACTGATAACTATGCGGCAGCCGACAGAATGCCTCGGGATAATACGGCGCGCTGCTGTCAGGGGTCACGAAGCGATCCGAGACCACGTAGTCGATGTCATCACAGCCTGCGCTGCCCGGAAAACCCAGGTAGGCGACCTGCAATGGCGCCGGGCGATACGCGAGAATGCCCGGCCGGCCGCCTCCGGTATACAGCTTCAGGTCGAACAGGATGTCGAGCCGATCCTCTGCCATGCGCAGCGCGACCTGCTTGTCGCCCATGGTATGAATCGGAACCAGGTGCTCGACCGCATCGACGAAGCGCTGCCGATACTCGGAGATGTCGGGGCTGCTGTAGTCATAGGCAAACACCTCGAAGCGCTCGCGGTCGTGCGCCTCGAATAACCCGGCCATGAGATGCATGGTGGCGTGATTGCGGAAATCGCACGATAGGTAGCCGACCCGCAGCCGCTCGCTCGCCTCGATCCGCTCGGGTCGCGCGATCGGCTCGACCGCCGGCACCATGCGTTTGACGTAAGCGCGTGTGACGCCCAGATTGCGCGCCTCGTCCGCGCACCAGGTGAGATGTGTCAGCGGATACTCTCGCGGCGCGTCGAACTGCCCGCGCTCATAGCAGTCGCCGATCCTCTCCTGCAGCGTGCCGATCCAGTCCCAATCGCAGGTGAAGCGTACCGGCACCAGGGCCGCGCCGTAGAGCGCCGGATCGTCGGGCGCGAGTTGCAGAATCCTGCGAAAGGCGCTCGCCGCTTCCTCGTAGTGGTCGGTGGCCTGCAACAGCAGCGCGGCGTGCGACAGGCGCTGCGGATCGGACGACTTGGTCAGCTGTTGGCGCGCATACTCGATGCCATCCCGCTGACGGTTGGCGTTGAATAGCGTCGAGATCAGGGCATCCAGCACCTCGCCGTCTTCCGGCGCCTCGGCGAGCGCCCGCTGCAGGCAGAGCACGGCCTGATCGGTGCTGCGTTCGGCGGCGAGCATGACGCCGGCGACGTACCAGTTACGTGTGCCGCCACCGTGCTCACCCGCCTTACGGAAGGCTTCGATGGCCTCAAGCGCGCGCCCGCTGAGGCGCAACGCTTCCGCTCGCAGAGTGAGCAGCGCGGGATCCGTGGGTTGCTTGCCGAGCAGCCGATCGAGCTCGAGCAGCGCTGCGGCAGCCTGTCCGCCGTTGATCTGCGCGAGCAGCTCTTCCACGCGAGTGTCACGCTTTGCCATGAAGGTGGCAGGATTGCTCAGACGCTGTAATCGGTCACGCGCTGCTGGCGGGGCGCGCAACGACGGTTCACGACGTGATGGACGTCGTCAGGGCGCTGAAGATCCGGCACACGCCACCAGGCTCGCTCCGACACGGTCGCGAAAGTATAGCGGATCACTGTTAGGGGTCGGCCGAACCGCCGCGATGCTGATCCGCTTCCCACTCGCGGGGGCCGTTAGTCTGTCGACGGCCCCCAGCTTCAGACCGTGCCGAGCACCCGCCCGGTGCGGGCACTGGCGGCGTAGCCGCGCGGGCCGTAGGTGGCAGCGCGCGCCACGCGCCCGGTGAGCGCCTGCAGCAGCTCCGCGACGCGCTTCATGCGCGCGGCGACCATGATTCCATTGCGATCGTTCAGGTCCCGGCAGCGCGTGGCGCGCCCCAGGCACTCGGACAGGCGCGAGCTGAGCGCGCCGGTCGGATCACACCAGTTGCGCAGGCGCTCGAGCCCGGCGCGATCGGGTGTCTCGCCATGCAGGGTGCAGAGCGAGCGGCGCTGCTCCTCGATGCGCGCCAGCGCCCCGAGGCGGTCCTGGCGGGCACGGGTAGTACGTTGCAGCGCCTCTGGCTCGCCCGAGCCGATCAGATCGCGCTCCTCCTCGAGCAACTGCTGCAGCTCGGTCAGGAGGACGATCTCCTCGCCCAGCAACTCCGCCAGGTGCTCGCGGCACAGGCCTGCATCCATGGGCTATTTCCCCTTCTTGCTCAAGCCCGCGAGGGCGCGCTCCATCTGCATGAGCTGCGTGGCGACGTGATCGGGGTCGACCGTGTAGGTCCCCTGCTCGATCGCGCTCTGCAACTGCGCCACTTTGGCCGAATCGACCGCGGGCGAATCCCGCAGCGCCTGTTCGAGCGATGCGAGCTGGCTGGCGGTGTCGGTGATGGTGACCTCCCCCGTGGCGGGGGCCGGCGCGGCGTTGCCGCCGCCTGAGACGACATCGCGCGCCGGGGCGACCGCGGAGGGGCGGCCAGCCGTGACGTTCGTCGTCAAGTCATTGATCTTGTTGGACACGGAAAGACTCCTGGGGCATCTGGTGAGCTTTAACGGCAGTTCCGCGCAAACCTTTAGGGTGTGATTTCGATCACTCCGCTCGCATCGACCACGCCCTCGACGACCCTGAGGGAGGCGAGATTCTGGACCCGCACCCGCGCGCCCTCGCGCCCGTCCTGGAGGGCCTTGCCGGTGGCGCGCACGCTGATCCCCGGAGCGGAGGCAACGAGAGTGACTTCCTGGCCCTGGTGGACGATGAGATCGGCCAGCAGCGCGTCCGCCGTGAGCGCGGTTCCCGCCGCGAGCGGGCGCGCGAGCGTGCGATGCTCGAGTGATGCGACATCGGTCACATAACCGATGGCCAGGCCCGGGACGCGGCGCGTCTCCGCCACCACCTCGCCCGAGGCGAGCCGCGCGCCGCGCAGCACGCTGCGCCTGAGCACCAGCACGCTGATGTCGGACTCGATGTTCACGGGCACGTAGACCACCCAGGCAGAGCCCGGCGCCGTGCAGCTCACCCTGACCGCGACGCGCGCGCCGAGCTCGGCGCGCGCAGGCAGCGCTGCGCCGAGCGGCGCCGGACAGGGCGCCAGGCGCAGCCGCGGATCGAGCTGCCCCGCCTGCACGTGGGTGGCGTAGGTCACGTCGCGCAGCAGCGCGTGGATCTCGCCCTCGGCCGCAGCCTGCACGGCAGTGAGCTGCTCGACGCCCGTGGTCTCGGCGGCGGCCGCAGCCGCTGCCGCGCCGTTGAGCGCCGCGAGACTCAGGGCCGCCACGGCGCACTGACGGAATTTCGACATGCTGGAGATCCTCATGCCAGAGACTGTGCAAACGGCGCGCCAGCGCGAATGCGCCAACGAACAGGCGCCACAGCGGCCGCGCCGCCTGGGTGCGCGGCAAGGCCTTGCCGCCCGAGCGTGACGCGGTTCACTCATTCCGGCCGGCGCGAGCGCTCCTGAGGGCATCCGGGCCGTGCGGGCGGCCCGCCGCACCCCTGGCACGCGTCTTGCTTTGTCAGACCCAGGTTCAGTTTACGTCGGAAGTCTGTCATGCCACTTAACCTGGATGCCTACCTCGGTGTTCACCAGGACGCGCTCAAGCTGTACGCGCAGCGCACCTCGGTGCTGGCGAACAACATCGCCAATGCCGACACGCCCAACTACAAGGCGCAGGACATCGATTTCCGGGCGGTGCTGGCCGGCACGGCCGGCGCTGGCACCAACGCGCTGCCGCTCGCGACCACCAACGGCGCCCACGTGGCGGGCGCGGGCGCAGCCACGGCGGCGGCCGGCGGCGGACTCAAGTATCGCGTACCGCTCGCGCCCTCGCTCGATGGCAACACCGTCGACCCGCAGCTCGAGCAGGCGGCGTTCGCCGACAACACCGTGCGTTACCAGGCAGCGCTCAGCTTTCTTTCGGGCAAGTTCCGGGACCTCATGACGGCCATCACCGGCCAGTCATAACCGCAGGAGCGAAGCAGATGCCCTCCTTCAAGGTATTCGAGATCGCCGGCTCGGGACTCTCCGCGCAATCGGTACGGCTCAACACCGTGGCGAGCAACCTCGCCAACGCCGACAGCGTGAGCGGCGACCCGGCCACGGTCTACAAAGCCCGCCACCCGGTATTTCAGGCGGTGCACGCCGCGGTCGGCGCCGCGGCGGCCCAGAGCCAGCAGGGCGGCGCTGCGGTGCGCGTCAGCGGCATCGTCGAGAGCAACGCCGCGCCGACAGTGCGCAACGATCCCGGCAATCCGCTCGCGGATGCCGAGGGCAACGTCTATGCGCCCAACGTCAACGTCATCGAGGAGATGACCGACATGATCTCCGCCTCGCGCGCCTACCAGAACGACGTCGAGGTGATGAGCACGGCCAAGGACCTGATGCTCGCGACGCTCAAGCTCGGCAGCTGAGCACGCACCGCCCGCAACCCCACCGCCACTCCTTAAGGACCGCAGATGTCATCGTCCACACTTCCGATCGGCTCGACCCTCACGACGCCCACGGCCAGCAGCGTCGCCAGCAGCACCAGCGCCACCAGCGCCTCCGGCGCCGTGCCGGCCAACATGCAGATCAACCAGTCGCAGTTCCTGCAGCTGATCAGCACCCAGATGCAGAACCAGGACCCGCTCAACCCCACCGACCCGACGCAGTTCCTCGCGCAGATCGAAGGACTCTCCGAGGTCTCCAGCCTGCAGAGCCTGCAGACCTCGATCTCGGGCCTGGCCTCCTCATTGCAGGGCGCGCAGATGCTGAACGGCACGTCGCTCCTCGGGCACTCGGTGCTCGCGGCCGGCACGACGGCGGCGCTCAGCGCCGGCGGCTCGGTGTCGGGAGCGGTCACGGCGCCCGCCGGCGCCAGCGGCCTCACGGTCGCGGTGAGCAACTCGAGCGGCGCGCTGGTGGACACCTTCAGCGTCGCACCGCAGTCGTCCGGCTACACCAATTTCACCTGGAACGGCACCACCGCCGCGGGCGCCGCCGCGCCCGCCGGACAGTACACGTTCGGCGTGAGCGCTACGGTCGGCGGCAGCAGCCAGGCGGTGAATCCGCTCATCTACAGCCAGGTGCAGAGCGTCACCATCGACCCCTCCACCTCGGCTCTCGATCTCAACACCGTCAACGGCACCATTCCGCTGAGCTCGGTCCTCAGCGTCCAGTAGCCGTCGCCAGCAACTTCGTCACGGAGACCATCCCATGTCGTTCAACATCGCACTCACGGGCCTCAATGCGGCCAACGAGGACCTGTCGGTCACCTCCAACAACCTCGCCAACGTCGCCACCGTCGGTTTCAAGGGCTCGCGCACCGAGTTCGCGGACCTATTCGCCTCCACCGCGCAGGGCGCGGCTGCCGACGCCTCCGGCAACGGCGTCGAGGTCTCCGAGGTCGCGCAACAGTTCACTCAGGGCAACATCGAGACCACCGGCAACACGCTCGACATGGCGGTCAGCGGCAACGGTTTCTTCATCGTGAGCAACAACGGCGCGCTCAACTACACCCGCGACGGCGAGTTCCAGCTCAACAACGACGGCCAGGTCGTCACCGCCTCGGGCCAGCTGCTGCAGGGCTACCCGCCGCTCGCCAACGGCACCTTCAACACCGGCGGCCTCTCGAACATCACCCTCACCACCAACGAGAGCCAGCCACAGGCGACCAGCACCGCCTCCATCACCGCCAACCTGTCGGCGGATGCGACGCCGCCGGCCGACGCGCCCTTCTCGGCCACCGACCCTAACAGTTACAACAACACCACCTCGCTCACGGTGTACGACTCGCTCGGCGCGGCGCACACGGCGAGCCTCTACTTCATCAACACGGCCCCCAACGACTGGGAAGTGCAGCTGACCGTCGACGGCAACGCCGTCGGCACGCCGCAGGCGCTCACCTATTCCCAGACCGGTCAGCTGCTGACGCCCGCCAACGGCCAGGTCGCCTTCCCCGCCTACCAGCCGGCGACCGGCGCGAATGCGATGAACATGACCTTCGACTTCAGCAACACCACCCAGTACGGCGGCAACTTCGGCGTGACGGCGGTGCAGCAGAACGGCTACACCACCGGCCAGCTCACCGGCATCAACATCTCGCAGACCGGCGTGGTGCAGGCGCAGTTCACCAACGGCAACTCGGTCAACCTCGGCCAGGTCGCGCTCGCCAACTTCGAGAACCCGCAGGGGCTTGCGCAGCTCGGCAATGCCAGCTGGGCGGCGACCAACGCCTCCGGTGCCGCCGTCAACGGCATCGCCGGCAACTCGGGCTTCGGCTCGATCCAGTCCGGCTCGCTCGAGGAATCGAACGTGGACACCACCTCGGCGCTGGTCGAGATGATCACCGCGCAGCGCGACTTCCAGGCGAACGCGCAGATGATCCAGACCGAGGACCAGGTCACCCAGTCGATCATCGACATCCGCGGCAGCTGAGCGGCGCCCGGAGCGCAACGGACTAAGTCATGGACAAGTCGCTGTACGTGGCCATGTCGGGCGCGAAGGAGACCCTCGCCGCCCAGGAGGCCAACAACTACAACCTCGCCAACGCCAACACCACGGGCTTCAAGGCAGCGTTGTCGGCTTTCCAGACGCGCAGCGTCTCAGGTCCCGGCTTCGCCTCGCGCGCCTATGCGACCGCCGGCACGGTCGGCTGGAACGCCGCCGACGGCGAGCAGCAGGCCACCGGCAACGCGCTCGACCTGGCGGTGCAGGGTCCGGGGTACATCGCGGTGCAGGATCTGTCGGGCAACGAGGCCTACACCCGCGCCGGCGACCTGCACGTCGACCAGAACGGCACGCTGGTCACCGCCGGCGGCAGCCCGGTACTGGGCGACAGCGGCCCGATCAGCATCCCGCCGGCGAATTCGGTGTCGATCGGCGCCGACGGCACGGTCTCGGTCGTGCCGGCCGGCCAGAGTCCCAACACCGTGGCCGCGGTCGGCCGCATCAAGCTGGTCAACCCGCCGGCCGCCACCGTGACGCGTGGCACCGATGGGCTGTACCGCACCAGCGACGGCTCCCCGGCCGCGGCGGACGCCAGCGTGCGGGTCGCCTCGGGTGTGCTCGAGTCGAGCAACGTGAATCTCCCCGGCTGCCTGGTCAACATGATCGAGCTGTCGCGGCGCTTCGAGCTGCAGATCAAGTCGCTGCACACCGCCGACGAGGACGGCCAGGCCTCGGCCAAGCTGCTGCAGTCCGGCGCCACCTGATCCACCAACTTCTGACAGAGGACCACCGACATGGAACCCGCACTGTGGGCCGCAAAGACCGGGCTCGATGCCCAGCAGACCCAGATGACGGTCACGGCGAACAACCTCGCCAACGTCAACACCACCGGCTTCAAGAAGAGCCGCGCGGTGTTCGACGACCTGCTGTACCAGAACCTGGGGCAGGTCGGCGCCAACACCTCGCAGAACACCCAGGCGCCCACCGGCCTCAATGTCGGCACCGGGGTGCGCATCGTCGCGACCGAGAAGAATTACACCCAGGGCAGCATCAACAACACCGGCAACCCGCTCGATCTCGCGATCCAGGGCCAGGGTTTCTTCCAGGTGCTGCAGCCGAACGGCCAGATCGCCTACACCCGTGACGGCAGCTTCCAGCTGAACGCCCAGGGGCAGGTGGTCACGGCCGCCGGCTACCAGGTGCAGCCGGCGCTGACGATTCCCGCCGGCGCGCAGACCGTCACCGTCGGCTCCGACGGCACCGTGAGCGTGCAGCTCGCCGGCCAGACCGCGCCGACCACGGTCGGCACGCTGCAGCTCGCCAACTTCATCAACCCGGCGGGATTGCAGGACATCGGCGGCAACCTCGCGGTCGAATCCGCCTCGAGCGGCACGGCGGTGACCGGCAACCCGGGACTCAACGGCCTCGGCACGATGCTGCAGGGCTCGACCGAGGCCTCGAACGTCGACGTGGTCGAGGAGCTGGTCAACATGATCGCGACCCAGCAGGCCTACGAGATGAACTCGCGCGCCGTCGAGAGCACCGATCAGATGCTCACCTACGCCACGCAGAACATGTAAGCGAGTGCCGATGCGAACTTCACTTGCCCTGCTCGGCCTGGCCGCGGCGCTGGCCGCCGCCGGCTGCCACACCACCAGGGCCACCAAGCCCGACGACGGGCTCGCCTGGACCCAGGAGAAGCTGCCGCCGCCGAGCGACGGCGCCATCTACCAGGCGGGCCGCGAGGTGGTGCTGGCGGAGAACCCGATCGCCCATCACGTTGGCGACATCGTCACCATCGTCCTCAACGAGGCCACGGTGGCGCAGAAGAGCGCGACTACCACCACCAGCAAAGCCAACACCATCGCGATGACCGGCACGCAGCTGCTCAACAAGAACGTGTCGTGGCTCAACAACAACGTCAACAACGCCAGCAAGTTCGACGGCGAGGGCGCGAGCGCCCAGAGCAACAGCCTGACCGGTTACCTCACCGCCACGGTGCTCAAGGTGCTGCCGAACGGCAACCTGTACATCTCCGGCGAGAAGCAGATCGGCCTCAACCAGGGCAAGGAGTTCATCCGAGTCACGGGCGTGATCCGGCCGATCGACCTGGCCGCGGACGACTCGATCCCCTCGTACCGGGTGGCGAGCGCCAAGATTGCCTACAGCGGCAAGGGCGCGATCAACGACGCCAACACGCAGAGCTGGCTGGCGCGCTTCTTCAACTCACCATGGATGCCCTTCTGATGAAGGTCTCAAAGCAGCTTTCGGGCCCGCGCGCCGGGGGAGTACTCGCCGGCGCCGTGCTCACCGTGGCGCTGCTGCTCGGCGTGCCGGACGCACACGCCGAGCGCATCAAGGACCTGGCCACCGTCGCCGGCGTGCGCACCAACCAGCTGGTGGGTTACGGCCTGGTGGTCGGACTCGACGGCACCGGCGACCAGACCACCCAGGCGCCGTTCACGATCCAGAGCATCGAGAACCTGCTGCAGCGTTACGGGGTGACCATTCCGCCCAACACCAACCCGCAGCTGAAGAACGTCGCCGCGGTGACCGTCACCGCCGACCTGCCCCCGTTCGTCAAGACCGGGCAAACCATCGACATCACCGTCGGCACGATCGGCAATGCCTCGAGCCTGCGCGGCGGCAACCTGATCATGACGCCGCTGCGCGGCGCCGACGGGCAGATCTACGCCATCGCCCAGGGCAACGTGGTGGTGAGCGGCTTCGGCATCAACGGCAAGGACGGGTCGCGCATCTCGCTCAATGTGCCGAGCAGTGGCCGCATTCCGAACGGCGCCACCGTGGAGCGCGAGGTACCGGTGAAGTTCGCCGCCGAGCCTCACCTGACCCTGAATCTCAACACCCCGGACTTCACCACCGCGGCGCGTGCCGCAGCCGCGCTCAACAAGGCGCTCGGCGCCGGCAGCGCCGAGGCGCTCGATGCCGTGTCGATCCGCGTGGTGGCGCCGCTCGATCCCAATCAGCGCATCGCCTATCTGTCCACGGTCGAGTCCGTGGAGGTGGAGCCCGGCGAGGCGCCGGCGCGCGTCATCATCAACTCGCGCACCGGCACCGTCGTCATCAGCTCACAGGTGCGGGTCACGGCCGCCGCCGTCGCCCACGGCTCGCTGTCCGTGACCATCACCGAGCGCCAGCAAGTGAGCCAGCCGGGCCCGCTGTCGCAGGGTCAGACCGTGGTCACGCCCAAGAGCAGCCTCGACGTGCAGCAGGCGGACGCGCGCATGTTCGTGTTCCAGGCCGGCGTCACGCTCGATGAGATCGTGCGCGCGGTCAACCAGGTGGGCGCCGGCCCCGGCGACCTGGTCGCGATCCTCGAGGCTCTCAAGGAAGCCGGCTCGCTGCGGGCCGAGCTGATCGTGATCTGAAGGCGTCCCCATGCCAACCGCCCCGGTCAACAGCACCAGCGTGTACGGCGACTTCGCCGGCCTCGAGAAACTCAAGGCAGGCGCGCGCGGCCACGATCCGGCCGCCATCCGCCAGGTAGCGCAGCAGTTCGAGAGCCTGTTCGCACGCATGATGATCAAGAGCATGCGCGACGCGATCGGCAAGGATCCGATCTTCGGCTCCGACCAGGCGCAGACCTACCAGAGCATGTTCGACGACCAGCTGTCGCTCGAGCTCACCAAAGGCAAGGGTCTCGGGCTCGCCAACATGCTCGTGCGCCAGCTGACGCGCACTGGCGCGACCCGTGCCACGCCCGGCAGCGCGGCGGCCGCGGGTGCGGCGCCCGCGAGCCACGCCGTCCCGCGCGCCACGGCGACCGGCCCCGCCAACACCTCTCCGACGACCGCGCCGACGTCCGCAACGACACCGGCCACGGCGGCGCAGCGCGCCGGCTTCATCAGCCAGGTGTGGCCGCAGGCCGCGCAGGCGGCAGCGCAGCTCGGCGTGCATCCGCTCGGGCTGGTGGCGCAGGCGGCGCTCGAGAGCAACTGGGGCCAGAGCGTGCCGCGCAGCGCGAGCGGCGCCTCGAGCAACAATCTTTTCGGCATCAAGGCCGGCAGCAGCTGGAGCGGCGCCGCAGTCACGGCACAGACGCAGGAATACCAGGACGGCGCCGCGGCGCCGACCAGCGCGGCCTTTCGCGCCTACGCGAGCCCGGCCGAGAGCTTCCAGGACTACGTGGCGGTGCTGCGCGGCAATCCGCGCTTCAGCGCCGCGCTCGGCAGCGGCGGCAGCGTGTCGAGCTTCGCGACGGCGCTGCAGCAGGGCGGCTACGCGACCGATCCGAATTATGCCCGCAAGGTGACTGCCACGGCCGGCGAGGTGGTCGCCACGCTCGCGCGCGGCTTCGCGGCGGGCAGCAGCGCAGCCCCCCTAAAGTTTGCCGACACCACGCCGATAGCGTCCATGTCTCGGCAGGCTCCCGGGGAGGAGTTAAGCCATGGGTGACATTCTCTCGACCGGCGTCTCGGGGCTGCTCGCGTTCCAGCAGGCCCTCGACGTCACCAGCAACAACATCGCCAATTCCTCGACGCCGGGCTACAGCGTCGAGAGCATCGAATTGACGCCGCAGCCCGCCCAGGGCACGGCCGGCGGCTACGTCGGCAGCGGCGTCGAGGTCGAAGGCATCACGCGCGCCTACAGCGAGCTGCTGGCGCAGCAGGTGCGCTCGTCGCAGGCGGCCTACTCGAGCTCCAATACGCTCGCCACCCAGGCCGGCAACATCGACAACATGCTGAGCGATTCGAGCACTGGCCTCACGGCCGGCCTGCAGAGCTTCGTCAACGCGCTGCAGACGCTCTCCTCCTCGCCCTCCTCGAGTTCCGCGCGCCAGGCGCTCTTGAGCCAGGCGCAGGCGCTCACTCAGCAGATCAACGGCTACAGCTCACAGATCCAGACCTACGGCTCGGACATCGAGCAGCAGATCAGCACTGACGTCGGCCAGGTGAACTCGATCGCGAGCGGCATCGCCTCGCTCAACACGCAGATCGCCGCCGACCTCGCCGGCGGCCAGACCCCGAACGAGCTGATGGATCAGCGCGACAGCCTGATCAACCAGCTGAGCCAATACGTCAACGTCAATACCGCCACCGAGTCCGATGGCGCGATGGACGTCTACATCGGCAGCGGCCAGGCGCTGGTCATCGGCAGCCAGCCGCAGCAGCTCAGCGCCATACCGAGCCAGTACAACGCCACGCAGTTCGACATCGGACTCACCAGCTCCGGCGGCACCACGGATGTGACCTCCGAGATCAACGGCGGCGAGCTCGGGGGACTCCTGAGCGCCCGCAGCCAGGTGCTGCAACCGGCGCAGAACGCCCTCGGCCTGATCAGCGTCGGCCTCGCCACCGTCATGAACCAGGCGCAGGCGTCGGGCATGGACCTGACGGGCGCCCAGGGTCAGCCGATGTTCTCGGTCCCGGGCCCGCAGACCACGCCGAGCATCAACAACACGGGTACCGCCACGGTCACGACCAGCGTGTCGAGCCTGAGCGCGCTCACCACGGACGACTATGAGCTGAGCTACAGCGGCGGCGCGTGGCAGCTTCAGGACGTGACCACCGGGCAGGGCGTCGCCCTGACGGGTGCCGGCACCGCCGCCAGCCCGTTCCAGGCGGCGGGACTCTCGATCGTGGTGGGGGGAGGCGCGCCCGCCGACGGCGACACCTACCTGATCCAACCCACCGAGGCGGCCCCCGCGGGCCTCGCGCTGCTGCTCAACAACCCCAACCAGATCGCCGCCGCCTCGCTCGCCCAGACCGGCGCGAGCGCCGGCAATACGGGCAGCGGCACGATCTCCGCAGCGACCATCACCAGCCCGGCCAACTGGGTACCGGACACCTACACCATCAGCTTCACGAGTCCCACGCAGTATCAGGTCACCGACAGCGCCGGGAACGTGGTCGTCCCGCCCACGGCGTACACCGCCGGGCAGCCGATCTCCTTCGAGGGCGCGCAGGTGACCGTGAACGGCACGCCGGCCACGGGCGACAGCTTCACGGTGAGTGCCAGCACCTCCGCCGACAGCGGCGACAACAGCAACGTGCTCGCGATGATCAGCGCGCTCGGTGCGGGCACGCTCTCGGGCGGCACCACGTCGCTCAGCGCCGCGGCCAACAACCTCGTCACCCAGATCGGCGTCGTCACGCAGCAGGCGCAGGCGACCGCCTCGGCGCAGCAGTCGGTGAATCAGGACGCCACCACCGCGCTCAGCAACCTGTCGGGAGTCAACCTCGACGCCGAGGCGGCCCAGATGCTGCAGTACCAGCAGGCCTACCAGGCGATGGCGCAGGTGATCCAGTCCTCGGGCACGATCTTCAACTCACTCATGACCGCCATCACGGACGGCTGACCATGACCATCTCGACGCTCACCTTTCAGACCAACGCGCTCGCGCAGATGGAAGCGCTCGAGACCGCGCTCACGCAGACGCAGACCGAGCTGTCCACCGGCAGCAAGCTGCCGAACGCCGCCGCCGATCCCGACGCCATGGGGCAGGTCAACCAGCTCAACCTGCAGCTCTCGGCCTCGCAGCAGTACGTGACCAACGGCAACACCGTGACCGCGAACCTGCAGCTCGAGCAGAGTGCGCTCACCAACGCGACCAACGTGCTGCAGAGCGCGCGCTCGCTTGCGATCGAGGGCAACGACTCCGCCATGAGCGTGCAGGACCGCCAGGACATCGCCACCCAGCTGCAGCAGCTCGAGCAGTCGCTGCTCGGCTCGGCCAACAGCACCGATTCGGCCGGCAACTACCTGTTTGCAGGCACCGCGAGCAGCACCCAGCCCTTCGTCCAGAACGGCAGCTCGGTGAGCTACCTCGGCGACAGCCAGGTGAACCAGGTGCAGATCAGCGCCGGCCAGAGCGTCTCGGCCGGCGATGCCGGCGACTCGGTGTTCATGAACATCCCGGCCGGCAACGGCACGTTCACGACCGCGGCGGGGGCCGGCAATACCGGCAGCGGCACGATCGACACCGGCAGTGTCGTCAACCCGGCCGCCTGGGTGCCCGACACCTACACGATCACCTTCACCAGTCCGACGCAGTATCAGGTCACCGACAGCGCGGGCAACGTCGTCGTCCCGCCGACCACCTACACCGCCGGCAACGCCATCAGTTTCAACGGCATCGAGGTGACGGTCAGCGGCGCGCCGGCGACCGGCGATTCCTTCACGGTGGCGCCGGCCGGCCAGGCGAGCGTCTTCAGCACCATCAACAGTCTGATCACGACGCTCAACTCGAGCACGCTCAACAACGCGCAGATCAGCACCCAGATCGGCGGCGCCATCCAGCAGATCGACAACGCGCTCAACAACTTCGACGGCGTGCAGGCCTCGGTTGGGGGACGGCTGAACGCGATCACGACGGCGGCCAGCGGCGCCCAGACCACGCAGACTCAGCTGCAGGGCACGATCTCGACGCTTTCCGACACCGACTACGCGGCGGCGACCACACAGCTCAGCACCGAAGAGCTGGCGCTGCAGGCGGCGCAGGAATCCTACGCCTCGATCGCCAAGCTCTCGCTGTTCAACTATGTCACCTGACACGGCGCGCAAGCCGCGCGCCGCAGCCACGCGGCTGTACGCCGCCGGGCAGCATCGCGCGGCGCTCAAGGCGGCCAGCGCCGCACTGCGCACCCACCCCGGCGACGCCGGCCTCTGGAACGTCGGTGCCGGCGCGGCGGCGGCGCTCGGCCTGAGCGCGGATGCCGAGCGCTTCTGGAAGAAGGCGCTCGCCTGCAACCCCGGGTTCGCCGAGGCGCACTACAACCTCGGCGTGCTGAGCTACCAGCGGCGCGACTATGAGACCGCGGCCGCCTGCTACGCGCGCGCGACGGCGCTCGAGCCGCGCAACGCGCTCGCCCTCAACAACCTCGGCGCCACGCTCCGGGAGCTCGGCCGCCTCGACCAAGCCGAGGCAGCGCTGCGGCGCGCGCTCGCGGCCGATCCGCAGCTTGCCGAGGCCTGCAACAACCTCGCGCTCGTGCTCAATGCCCGCAAGCGCTTCGACGAGGCGTGCGCGTGCCTCGACCGCGCCATCGGGCTCAAGCCACAGTTCGCCGAAGCACTGCTGAGCCGCGGACGGCTGTGCGCCGAGGCGGGCGACCAGGACGGGGCGATCGGATTCTTCGACGCCGCGATCTCCGCCCGACCGGACTACGCCGACGCGCACCTGAACCGGGCGCTGGTCTCGAAGGCCGAGCCGGGCGCGCCCTGGATCGGCCGGGTCGAGGCCGCCTGGCAGGGCCGCGAGCGCCTGACACCGGAGGCGGCGGTGCTGCTGAGCTTCGCGGTGGGCAAGGCGCGCGAGGACCTCGGCGACTATGACGCCGCCTTCTCCGCCTACGCCGAGGGCAACCGGCGGCGCTACGCGCTGCACCCATTCGATGAGGCCGCGGAGCAGCGCTGGATCGAGGCCTCGATGCGCGCCTTCAGCCGCGAGGTGTACGCGCATGTCTCCAATGCCCCCGCCCCGCAAGCCGGCGCGCGGCTGCCGGTGTTCGTGGTCGGCATGCCGCGCTCGGGCACGACGCTGGTCGAGCAGGTGCTCGCGAGCCATCCGGAGGTGTTCGGCGCCGGCGAGCTGCTCACGCTGCGCGAGCTGGTGGCGCCGCTAAAGGCCGCGGTCCCCGCGCCCGCCAGGCAGCCCGCCTGGCGTCAGCTGCTGCGCCTGCTCGGCGAGGAGTACCGCGCGCGCGTCTGGCACGGCGGCATCAAAGAGCGCTGCGTGGTCGACAAGATGCCCGGCAACTATCAGTTCCTCGGGCTGCTGGCACTCATGATTCCCGAGGCGCGCGTAATCAACGTGCGCCGCGATCCCCTCGACACCTGCTTCTCCTGCTACGCGACGCCATTCAACGAGGGCCACGCGTACACCAGCGACCTGGCGGTGCTCGGCCGGCAGTATCTGCGCTATCAGCGCCTCATGGACCACTGGCGGGCGGTGCTGCCGCCCGGCTCGATCCTCGAGGTGAGCTACGAAGCGCTGGTCGCGGACCTCGAGGGCGAGACGCGACGCATGCTCGGCTACCTCGGCCTGCCGTGGCACGCGGACTGCCTCGAGTTCCACCGCACCGCCCGCGCGGTGCGCACCGCGAGCTTCCTGCAGGTACGCCAGCCCATCTACACCCGCTCGGTCGCGCGCTGGAAGCGCTTCGAGCGGCACCTCGCGCCCCTCGAGGAGCTGCTGGCGCCGGTGCTCGCCCCCCCTCAGGGGGTCGGTCAGGTGGCGGCTGTCGGCTGAAGGAGACAGGGAGTGTGAGGCATTCGGCAGTTTTTTACGGCTTTCCGCCCAAGGCGATTCAAGTTCGGCGCCCGCGCACCGATACACCAACTGTACGAGAAGCGGCCATGGCCGCTCGAGAGCGCGCAGGACTGATGTCCGGCGTGTGAACCAACTTACGGAGTAGCACACATGTCATTAGTCCTCAACACCAACTACAGCTCGCTGGTAGCTCAGGACAGCCTGAGCACCTCGGGCGGTGAGCTCAGCACCGCGCTGCAGCAGCTGTCTTCGGGCCTGCGCATCAACACCGCAGCCGACGACGCCGCCGGCTACGCGATCGTGCAGGGCATGACCTCGCAGATCAACGGCCTCGGGCAGGCTGCGCAGAACGCCAACGACGGCGTGTCGCTCGCGCAGACCGCGCAGGGCTCGCTGACCGAGATCACCAACGACCTGCAGACGATGCGTGACCTGGCTGTCGAGTCGCTCAACGCGACCAACAGCACCCAGGACCGCGCCGACCTCGACCAGCAGTTCCAGCAGCTGGCCGCCGACATCAACAACGTCGCCTCGACGGCTGCGTTCAACGGTGTCAACCTGCTCGACGGCTCCTTCCAGGGCGCGACCTTCCAGGTCGGTGCCAACGTCGGCCAGACGATCACCGTGTCCTCGGTGGCCAGCGCCAAGACTTCGGCGCTCGGCACGCTGTACACGGCTGACGGCGCTGCGCCTACCACCGCGATGACCGCGGGCCAGACCGGCACGCTGACCATCGGTGGCGTGACGACCGCCGCCTTCACGGTGACCGGCAACCAGGCGACCGATGCCAAGACGGTCGCCGCCGCGATCAATCAGATCTCCGGCTCGGACGGCGGTGTGATCGCCACGGTCGATGCCAACGGTGGTATTGACCTCAGCAGCACCACCAGCCAGACGGTGGCGGTAACCGCCGGTGCCGGCAACGGCGCCTCGGTGACGCTCGCCAACCTCGGCATGGTCGCCAGCTACGCCATCACCAACGCGGGCACGGTCAGCAACATGAACGTTGCCAACGTGCAGTCGGTGGACAGCTCCAACAAGGCGCTGGCGCAGATCGATGCGGCGCTCCAGCAGGTGGCCGCGACGGGCGCACAGCTCGGCGCATACCAGAACCGGTTCCAGGCCGCCATCACGGGCCTGAACACCGATTCGACCAACCTGCAGTCCGCGCGCAGCGGCATTCAGGATACGGACTACGCGATGGCGACCTCCCAGCTGTCGAAGGCCCAGATCCTGCAGCAGGCGAGCACGGCGATGGTGGCGCAGGCCAACACCATCCCGCAGAACATTCTGACGCTCCTGCAGAAGCTGCCGTAAAGGTGGTGAATTACCAGTCGCTTGTACTGGTACCGAGGGGCGGGCGCCAACGGGCGCCCGCCCCGTCCCTTTTCTGAGAGGCGCCCATGAGCACGACCATCGATCCGACCAGCAGCAGCCTCGGCGTGGCGCCGACCGCCTCCACGGCCGCGCTCGCGCCCAGCGCCGCCGCCGGCGTGGCGCAGACTCAGCCGGTCGTCTCGGTAGCGAGCAACTCGAGCTCCGGCGCCGCCGGCGGCTCGGTGATCGATGTCAGCAACCTGGTCTCGGAGCTCGTGGCCGCCACCGAGGATCCGCAGCAGACGCTCATCAACAACCAGACGCAGCAGGTCACCAGCCAGATCTCCGCGCTCGGCACGCTGAAGGGCGCGCTGTCGACCTTCCAGTCTGCCCTGAGCGCGCTCGACACCCCGACCGCCTTCCAGCTCGAGACCGCCAACAGCGGCGCTCCCGACATCTTTACCGCGACCGCCAGCAACGGCGCGCCCGCCGGTACCTATAACGTCGCGGTGACGGCACTCGCCAGTGCGCAGCAGCTGCTGTCGAACGCCGTCAGCGGCAGCACCATCGGCACTGGCACCCTGCAGCTGTCGCTCGGTGGCACGAGCTTCAGTGTCACCGTCAACAGCAGTAACGACACACTCGAGGGCCTGGCCGCGGCGATCAACTCGGCCGCCGGCAACCCCGGCATCGGCGCCACCGTGCTACAGGGCGCGGACGGCTCGTATCTGCTGCTGTCCTCGTCGCAGACCGGTGCCGCCAACACCATCCAGGTCACCGAGACCGACGGCGGTAACGGCCTCGCCGCCTTCACCTACGGCAGCGGCAGTACCAACTACACCCAGGAGGCGGCCGCGCAGGATGCCGCCTTCTCGATTTCCGGCGTGAATTTCACCAGCCCGAGCAACACGGTCACCAGCGCCATGAACGGTGTGACGCTCACGCTCCTCGGCCTGAGCCCGACGAGCGGCACGCCGCCCACGGCCACGCCGGCTACGCTGTCGATCGCCAACGATACCACCACGATCACCAGCAACATCCAGAGCTTCGTCACCGCCTACAACACCCTGCAGAGCACGCTCGTGCAGCTCGGCGGCTTCGACTCCTCGACCGACACGGCCGGGCCGATGATGGACGACCCGGGGCTCGAGAACATCCAGAGCCAGATCCAGCAGGCGCTCTACAGCATCGTCGATACCGGCTCGACGACCTACAACACGCTCGCCAGTGTCGGCATCACCACCAACAGCGACGGCTCTCTCAGCTTGAACAGCGCCACGCTGTCGGCGGCGCTCAACAGCAACTTCAGCGCCGTGAGCCAGCTGTTCAGCAGCTCGAGCGGCGTCGCCGCCTCGCTCAACAGCGACATCAATAACGTGCTCGGCCCCAACGGCGCGGTCACCACCGAGGGGCAGACGCTCACCGCCCAGGAGAACTCGCTCACCCAGCAGAGCCAGCAGCTGCAGACGCAGATGGCGGCACTGTCGGCCAGCATGACGCAGCAGTACTCGGCGCTCAACGCGCTCTTGTCCTCGCTGCAGAGCACCTCATCCTACCTGACGCAGGCGTTCGCCTCACTGCCGCAGGTGCAGGGCACACCCAACGCCTGAAGCTGACTCAAGTTCGGCGCGACAGCGCCGCTACAGAGGTATCCACCACAGGAGCCTCGAGCAGCCGTGAGCGGATTTGCCCACAACCCGAGAATGGCGGCCTACCGCAGCACACTGGTGCACGGCGGAGTGGCGAGCGCCGACCCGCATGCCCTGGTGCAGATGCTGCTCGATGCGGCACTCGATCGCATGACCCAGGCGCGCGGCTGTATCGAGCGCGGCGAGCTGGTCGGCAAGGCGAAGCTGCTGCACAGCTGCGTCATCCTCATCGCGGAGCTGCGCGGCAGCCTCGACCTGGAGAAGGGCGGAGCACTCGCCAGGAACCTGCGCGATCTCTACGAGTACATGACACGGCGGCTGCTGCTCGCCAACGTGCGCAGCGACCCCGGCTGCATCTCCGAGGTGCAGAATCTGCTCGGAGAGATCCGCGCCGCCTGGGTGGCGATCGCCCCGCAGGTCCGGGCGGTCTGACCGAGGCCCATGAGGCCGCCGGCCGCGGCACGCTCAGCGTGCGGCCGAGGCGCGCCGCTCCCGGCCCGAGCCAAGCGGCACGCTGGCATCGAGCGTGGTGCCGCGCCCCGGGACGCCGAACACCCTGAGCGCGCCGCCGAGCTGTGTCAGCCGCTCGGTGGCCGACAAGAGGCCAAAGCAGCCGGCCTTGCTGCGGTCACGGTCGCCGATGCCGACGCCGTCATCGCTCACCCGCAAGTGCACTGCTCCGTCCTGCACCCACATATGCGCCTCGACCTGGCTGGCGCGCGCGTGCCGCACCACGTTGGCGAGCGCCTCCTGAAAGGTCCGGTAGAGCGCCAGCGCGGAACGCGCGCCGAGCAGCGGAAGGTTGCCGGCGTCGGTGAGCTCGATGTGCAGTCCCGACTGCGCCGCGCATTCGTCCGCGAAGCGCTGCAGGGCGTCCGGCAGTCCGAGCTCATCCACCCCGGGCGGCTGCAGCTCGAAGGTGATATTGCGCAGCTCCTCGAGGCAGCGGCCGGCGAGCTTCGTGAGGCCGTCGAAGGCCGGTTCGCGCAGTACGCCAGCGGCGGCCGAGCGCGCACCCAGGGATTCGATCTCTGCCTTGAGCGTGGTCAGGTCCTGGCGCAACGTGCCGTGCAGCCGCCGCGCCACCCCGGCACGCTCGTCTTCGCGCAGCTGCTCGAGGCGCTGTGCGAGAGCGCGGATGCGGCCGTGGAAGCCGTCGAGCGCCGCACGCCGCTGCAGCCGCTCGGTGACGTCCACCTCAACGCACAGGAAACCGGCGGGCCCGCCGCCCTCAGCGCGCAGCGCCGCCGCCCGCGACTGCACCGAGCGCAGCTCGCCGCTCCCACGGCGGTAGCGGAACTCGAGGTCGAGCGCCGCGCCGCGCCGCAGGCCCTCCCAGGCGTCGCTGACGCGCTCGCGGTCGTCCGGGCAGATCGCCTCCCACCAGCCATCACCGCGCGCCTGCTCGGGGGTGAGGTCTGCGATTCCGAGCCAGCAGGGATTGGCGTAACTCACGCCGCCATCGGCGCCCATCAGCAGGATCCCGACCGGGGCGGAGTCGGCCAGCTGCCGGAAGTGCGCGGTGGCGGTCTGCTGGATCTCGGGCGACAGCGGCGCGCCCTCGGCCCTCGTCCGCGCGCGCAGGTCGGTGACGGTCTGGATGCGGTAGCGCACCGGCCCGTTGCCGTCGCGCACGGCGACCACGGTCACCTCCACCGGAATGAGCGAGCCGTCGCGGTGAGACTGCCGGGTCTCGAGCGCGGCCGCGCCGTGGAGATCGGCCGAATGCTCGGCGACCAGCAGCTGCACGTGCTCGCTCGGCGGATAGATGGCGTTGGACGGTTGTCCTTCGAGCTGCCCCGGCGTGCGGCCGACCAGCTGCGCGTAGGCGGGATTGACGGCGCGCAGCGTCGCGCTCGCCGGGTCGATGATGGCCATGCCGTGAGAGCTGTGCAGGGCGGCCTGCGCCCAGGGTGGCTCCGGGTCCCGGTGCGCGAAAGCCCCGCTGGCTGGGAGCCGTGGGCGACTATCCACAGGCGCCTCCCCTGCCGCCGGCCCGGCATTGCCGGCCGGAGCCGCTCCCATGAGGCGTCCCAGCCAGCCGAGTACCCCGGCAAGACCAGCCGTTCCTTTTGCCCGCATCCCCTCACCCGGCGCAACCGACGGCGGCACAGTGACGTCAGGCCCCTGCTTTGTCAATGCGCGCTCAATGTGCGGCAGAGCACTCGAATTCGAGCGCCGGCCTTCAAGAAACGGCCATGCGGGGTCGATACAGGCACGTACCCCGGCGACCGGGCGCCGTGTTGCCCCAAGCGTTAAGTCACATGCTGCAAATCATCGGCTCAGTGGTCGTGGTCGGATGCATCCTCGGCGGGTTCATGGCCGAGGGCGGGCACATCCTCGCGCTGTGGCATCCGTTCGAGATCGTCATCATCGTCGGCTCGGCGATCGGTGCGTTCCTCATCAGCAACCCGATGAAGGTCGTCAAGGCGGCGTTCACCGGGGCGATCGCGCTCCCCAAGGGGCCGCGCTACAAGCGCCAGGACTACGTCACGCTCCTGCAGCTGCTCTACGACATCCTGGTCAAGATCCGCAAGGAAGGCGTGATGGCGATCGAGCGCGACGTCGAGTCGCCGCAGCAGAGCGCGCTCTTCAAGAAATACCCGCACGTGCTGGCCGACCATCACATGACGGAATTCATCACCGACTGCCTGCGGTTGATCGTGGGCGGCAACCTGGATCCGCAGGAGCTCGAGACGCTGCTCGAGTACGAGCTCGAGACGCATCACAAGGAAGCGCATGAGCCGGCGCACGCCGTGCAGAAAGTGGCCGATGCGCTCCCCGGCTTCGGCATCGTTGCCGCGGTGCTCGGCATCGTGAACACCATGGCCTCGCTCGAGGGCGCGGACACCGCGACGATCGGACACAAGGTGGGCGCGGCGCTGGTCGGCACCTTCCTCGGTATCCTGGTCTCCTACGGCTTCGTCGGCCCGATCGCCGCCGCGATGGAGCACATCGCGCGCGAAGAGGCCAAGGCCTTCGAGGTGGTGAAGATGGCGCTGGTGGCGAGCGTGCGCGGCTACGCGCCACCGGTCGCGGTGGAATTCGCCCGCAAGCTGCTGTTCAGCGAGGTGCGTCCGACCTTCGCCGACCTCGAGGCGCACCTGCGGGGCAAGGGCAAGCCGGGCGCGCCCGGCACGCCGGCGTCCAAGCCCGCGGCGGCCGCGGCGGTCGCGGGCAAGTGAGCGCCCCATGTCCGCGGGATCCGGCAAACGCGCCATCGTCATCGTCAAGCGCTACAAGCGCGGCGAGGCAGGACACCACGGCGGCGCCTGGAAGGTGGCCTACGCCGACTTCGTGACGGCGATGATGGCGTTCTTCCTGGTGATGTGGCTCGTGACCGCCGTGTCGCGCGAGCAACGCGCGGCGATCTTCGATTACTTCAAGAATCCCAGCATGGAGAGCGGCAAGAGCGTCAAGGCAGCTCCGGGACAGGCGGGCCCCGGTGGCGCCAGCACCAGCCCGATCAACATGCACGGCGGGCTCGACGCGCCGCGCTCGGGGCGCAGTCCCGTCGCGGGCATCGGCGCGCCGGTGATGCCGGTAACGCCGCCCAAAACGCAGCCCGAGCACCCGAGCATCGAGCCGCAGGATGCCTCGAAGCAGGAGGAGGATCTCGAGGCCGCGCGCAAGGCGGTGCAGGCCGCCGAGCGCAAGCAGCTCGAGTCGCTGATGGACGAGCTCAAGCAGGCGATCGACGAGAGCCAGGCGCTCGAGCCCTTCAAGGATCAGCTGCTGCTCGACATCACCCCCGAGGGCCTGCGCATCCAGATCGTCGACAAGCAGAACCGTCCGATGTTCGACATCGGCAGCACCCGCTTGAAGCCCTACACCGCCGCGATCCTCGCCGAGCTGGCCAAGTACCTGAACACCGTGCCCAACCGGCTGAGCGTCACCGGCCACACCGACGCGACGCCCTACGTCGATGGCAGCGGGCGTACCAACTGGGACCTGTCGGCCGACCGCGCCAATGCCGCGCGGCGGGCGCTCGAGGCCGCGGGGCTGGCACCCGACAAGACCGCGCGCGTCGTCGGGCTCTCCTCCTCCGTGCTGTTCGACAAGCAGGACCCGCGCGCCCCCGTCAACCGCCGCATCAGCATCATCGTCATGACGCGGCAGGCGGAGCAGGACGCTCTGAAGACCGAGGCGGCGCCGGAGAGCCTTCCGCCGGCGGCGCCTGCCCAATAGAGAACCACCATGCGTT
>DASPSF010000130.1:0-15503 GCA_035624075.1 Steroidobacteraceae bacterium
CAAATGCCGCCGTGCATCGCCCGAGCGCTCAGGGGCGATCTTCGGCCCGCATATAGGCGGCATCGACCGCGTTAGAGAGCAACATCGCGATCGTCATGGGGCCGATACCGCCGGGAACCGGCGTGATCCAGCCGGCCCGCGCGGCGGCGCCGGCGAATTCGATATCCCCCACGAGCCGCCCCTCGGGGGTGCGGTTGATGCCGACGTCGAACACCGCCGCCCCCGGCCGCACCCACTCGCCGGGAATGAAACCCGCCTTGCCGACCGCCGCGACCAGCACCTCGGCCCGCTCGACTTCCGCGCGCAGGTCGCGTGTTCCCGTGTGGCACACGGTCACGGTCGAGCGCGCCAGCAGCAGCTCGAGCGCCATCGGCCGGCCGACGATGTTGGAAGCGCCGACGACCGTGGCACGCAGCCCCGTGAGGGCGATGCCATAGGCCTCCGCGAGCTTGATCACGCCGTAGGGCGTGCAGGGGCGCAGCCGAGGGCGCTTCTGCGCCAGGAGGCCCGTGTTGACCGGGTGAAAGCCGTCGACGTCCTTGGCGGGGTCGACCGCGTCCATGACGCGGTCGGCGTTCACGCCCTTCGGCAGCGGCAGCTGGATGAGGATGCCGTCGACGCGCTCATCGTGATTGAGCGCGTGCACCAGGGCGAGAATCTCGGCTTCCGGAGTGGAAGCCGGCAGGTCGTGGGCGAAGGAGGCGATGCCGGCCTCGGCCGAGGACTTGCGCTTGTTGCGCACGTAGACGCTCGAGGCCGGATCCTCACCCACCTGCACCACCGCAAGCCCCACGGCACGGCCGTGGCGTGCGGCGAACGCGGCCGCGCGCTCGGCGACCTGGGCGCGCACCCGCGCCGCCACCGCCTTGCCGTCGAGGAGGATCGCACCGCCCGCGGTGCGCGGCAGGCCAATCGTCGCTGAGGCGTTCATCAGTAGCGGTAGTGGTCGGGCTTGTAGGGCCCGGCCCGGTCCACGCCGATGTAGCGTGCCTGGGTGTCGGTGAGCTGCGAGAGCTCGACGTTGAGCTTCTTCAGCTGCAGTCGCGCCACTTTCTCATCCAGGAGCTTCGGCAGCACGTACACGCCGACCGGGTATTTACCAGTGTGGGCGTAGAGATCGATCTGCGCGATTACCTGGTTGGCGAAGCTCGAGCTCATCACGTAGCTCGGGTGGCCGGTGCCGCAGCCTAAGTTCACCAGCCTCCCCTCGGCCAGCAGGATGAGCCGGCGGCCGTCGGGCAGGATCACGTGATCGACCTGCGGCTTGATGTTCTCCCACGGGTACTGCTTGAGGCTCGCCACGTCGATCTCGCTGTCGAAGTGGCCGATGTTGCAGACGATCGAGTTGTGCTTCATGCGCTTCATGTGATCGTGGGTGATCACGTGGAAGTTGCCGGTCGCGGTGACGAAGATGTCGGCCTTGTCGGCCGCGTACTCCATGGTGACGACGCGGTAGCCCTCCATGGCCGCCTGCAGCGCGCAGATCGGGTCGATCTCGGTCACCCACACCTGCGCCGACAGCGCGCGCAGCGCCTGCGCGCAGCCCTTGCCGACGTCACCGTAGCCGCAGACCACCGCGATTTTGCCGGCCACCATGACGTCGGTGGCGCGCTTGATGGCGTCCACCAGCGACTCGCGGCAGCCATACAGGTTGTCGAACTTGCTCTTGGTGACCGAGTCATTGACGTTGATCGCGGGGAAGGCGAGCTTGCCTTCCTTCGCCATCTGGTAGAGGCGCTTCACCCCGGTGGTGGTCTCCTCCGTAACGCCCTTCACGTGGCCGATGCGGCTCGAGTACCACTTCGGATCCGACTTCAAATGAGCGCGGATCGAGGCAAACAGCGCCCGCTCCTCCTCGTTGGCGGGCTTGGCAATCACGCCCGGGTCGCTCTCGGCGCGCACCCCGAGGTGCAGCAGCAGCGTCGCATCCCCGCCGTCATCGAGAATCATGTTGGCGTGCGCGCCGGCGGGCCACTCGAAGATGCGGTGGGTGTACTCCCAGTAATCGTCGAGCGACTCGCCCTTCCAGGCGAACACCGCCGTGCCGCGCGCGGCGATGGCCGCCGCTGCGTGATCCTGGGTCGAGAAGATGTTGCAGGACGCCCAGCGCACCTCGGCGCCGAGCGCCTGCAGCGTCTCGATCAGCACCGCCGTCTGGATGGTCATGTGGAGCGAGCCCGCGATGCGCGCGCCGCGCAGCGGCTGCGTGGGCGCGAACTCCTCGCGGATCGCCATGAGACCCGGCATCTCGGTCTCGGCGATCGCGATCTCCTTGCGGCCCCAGTCGGCGAGCTTCAAGTCCGCGACGCGGTGGTCGGACGGGGGAACGGTGGGTTTCAGTGTGGCGTTCATACTCGGTACTCCGTAGTCAGAGCGAGCGCCGTGTGGATGACGACGGCCGCTGAGCCTGGCAGGCGCGGCGGCATCTTTCGATGCCGGGCGCCCGTCGCAACGCTCCTCAGCGTGCCGCGTGCGCCGCAGTACTGCGGCTTCAATCGCAAATCAGGCCGCGCGCACTCCCTTGGCCTCCTCGGCCAGCGTCGCGGCGCGGTCGGTGCGCTCCCAGGTGAACTCCGGCTCGGTGCGGCCGAAGTGCCCGTAGGCCGCGGTCTTCTGATAGATCGGGCGCACCAGGTCCAGCATCTCGCGCAGCCCATAGGGCGTGAGATCGAAGTGCTTGCGCACCAGCTGCGTCAGGTGCTCGCCCGACAGGCGCGAGGTGCCGAAGGTCTCCACCATGATGGAGGTCGGCTCGGCCACGCCGATGGCGTACGACACCTGCACCTCGCAGCGCTCGGCGAGCCCCGCGGCGACCAGGTTCTTGGCGACGTAGCGCGCCGCGTAGGCCGCGGAGCGGTCGACCTTGGAAGGATCCTTGCCGGAGAAGGCGCCGCCGCCGTGGCGGGCATAGCCGCCGTAGGTGTCGACGATGATCTTGCGGCCGGTGAGCCCGCAGTCGCCGACCGGACCGCCGATGACGAAGCGCCCGGTCGGGTTGATGTGGTACTTGGTGCGCTTGTCCACCCACTTCGACGGCAGCACGGGCTTCAGGATCTCCTCCATCACCGCCTCGCGCAGCGCCTTGGTCGAGATGTCGTCGCTGTGCTGCGTCGAGAGCACCACCGCTTCGATCCCCACCGGCTCCTGATCCTCGTAGCGCAGCGTCACCTGGCTCTTGGCATCCGGGCGCAGCCACGGGAGCTTGCCGGCCTTGCGCACCTGCGCCTGGCGCTTCACCAGGCGGTGGGCCAGCGTGATCGGCGCCGGCATCAGCACGTCGGTCTCGTTGGTGGCGTAGCCGAACATCAGCCCCTGGTCGCCGGCGCCCTGCTTGCGCTCGTCCTTGCGATCGACCCCCTGGGCGATGTCGGGGGACTGCTTGCCGATGATGTTGAGGACGCCGCAGCTCGCGCCGTCGAAGCCCATCTCGGAGGTGTTGTAGCCGATGTCGAGCACCGTCTTGCGCACCAGCGCCTCGACGTCGACCCAGGCCGAGGTCGTGACCTCGCCCGCCAGGATGACGACGCCGGTCTTGACGAGCGTCTCGCAGGCCACGCGGCCGCGCGGATCGTCCTTGAGGATTGCATCGAGCACCGCGTCCGAGATCTGGTCGGCGACTTTGTCCGGATGGCCCTCGGAGACGGACTCGGAGGTGAAGAGGTAAGCGTTCGACATCTCTGAAGATTTCCTTGAGTTTGGCGCGCGTGCTGCGAAAACAATTAGTTTAACTCAGGCGCCTGGGGGCTGCTGCGGCCATCAGCCCGGCGAGGCGCTCATCGAATTGTGCCCGGGTGAAATGATGGTTCTGTGTGCCGCGCGCCTCAATTTTTATGGCCCCCAGAACCGAGGCAATATGTCCGGTGGTGCGCCAGTCGAGCCCGTGCAGCAGGCCGTGGAGCAGTCCGGCGCGGTAGGCATCGCCGCAACCGGTGGGGTCGACCACCGCGCGCACCGGGGCGCTCGGGATCTCGAGGGCGCCGTCGCGCGTGTGAATGGTGGAGCCCGCGGCGCCGTGGGTGACGATGAGGGCCGAGACCCGCTCGACCAGGGCGGCTGCCGTCCAGCCGGTCTTCTGCTGCACCAGCTGCCACTCGTAGTCATTCAGCGTGACCCAGGTCGCCTGCGCGACGAAGCGCTCGAGATCCTCGCCGCCGAACATCGGCAGCCCCTGGCCGGGGTCGAAGATGAAGGGGATGCCGGCCGCCTGAAACTGCTCGGCATGGCGGATCATGCCCTCGCGCCCGTCGGGGGCCACGATGCCGATCGTCACCTCGCGCGCCTCGGCCACCTGGTTGAGATGCGAGTGCTGCATCGCACCGGGATGAAACGCCGTGATCTGGTTGTCATCGAGGTCGGTGGTGATGAACGCATGCGCGGTGAGCTCGGACTCGATGGTGCGCACGTGATCGACCGGCACCCCACTCTTTTTCATCCACTCGTGATAGGGGCCGAAGTCGCGTCCGACGGTCGCCATCGGGTAGCCGGTGTCCCCGAGCAGCGCCAGGTTGTAGGCGATGTTGCCGGCGCAGCCGCCGTACTCCCGGCGCAGCTGCGGCACCAGGAACGAGACGCTCAGCATGTGGACCTTGTCGGGCAGGATGTGATTGGCGAAGCGGTCGCCGAACACCATGATGGTGTCGTAGGCGAGCGAGCCGCAGATCAGCGCGCGGCCCCGGGCCTTCGATGTCACGCCTTGGCGCCGGTCGCGGACGAGGCGGACGCGCCCGGCGCGCCTGCGGCCGGCGCCTTGGCCGCGGCGCGCAGCAGCCCCACCGCCTCCTTCGCCACGTCGGAGAGGCCCGCGCCCTGGCGCTGCTCGTAGTAGTCGAGCATCTGCGTGCGCATGCGCGGCTCCCAGTAGCGCTTGAGATGGTTGGCGACGTCCTTCGCGGCCTGCTCGGGCGGACTCGCGCCGGTGAAGAATTCGCCGATCTCATTGGCCATCTTGATGAGCAGATCGATGTTCATGGGGTCAACCGTTTGGGATGCGCGTACACCACGTGCTGGTCGCGCCGCGCGAAGGCCACCAGTGTAACGCCGGAGCGCTCGGCCAGGCGTACCGCGAATGCGGTGGGCGCCGACAGTGCGGCGAGAAACGGAATGCCGACGGTGGCGCACTTCTGCACCATCTCGTAGCTGGCGCGGCTGGTGATCAGCATATAACCGGCTGCGAGGTCGGCGCCGGTACGAACCAAGGCACCGATCGTCTTGTCGAGGGCGTTGTGGCGACCGACGTCCTCGCGCACCACGCGGATGCCCTCCCCCGGCACTACCCAGGCCGCCGCGTGCACGCTGCCGGTGCGGGCGTTGATGGGCTGAAGGCCCGCGAGCTGCTCGATCGCGGCGTGCAGATCGGCACTCGTCACCGCGACCCCCGCAGGTACCGCGGCCGTCTCGCGAATCGCGTCCGCCGCGGTCTCGGCACCGCACAGTCCGCAGCCGGTGCGCCCGGTGAGGTTGCGCCGGCGCTGCAGCAGCTGCGTGAAGCGCTCCCAGGCCACGGTGATGTGCACGTCGACCGAGGCAGCGCCGCGGCGCACCTCGACGCCGCGTATCTCGTCGGCGCTCGCGACCAGCGCCTCGCTCAGCGTGAAGCCCACCGCGTGGTCCTCGAGATCGGCCGGCGTCGCCAGCATCACGACGTGCGGCACGTCGTGGTACACGAGCGCGACCGGCAGCTCCTCCGCGACCCGGTCGGTGGTGTGCGTAGTGGCGCCGCGCAACCAACGATCGACGCTGACCTCGGCGCTCGCTTCGTTGACCCGGGCGGCGGCGTCCTCTGAGGGCTCAGCGCTCACGGGCTCACGATGCGGCCGCGCCACTCAGGCGGGCGTGCGGTCCTTGTGCTGCGCGCGCGGCAGCGCACGCTCGTCGTGGGCGCGCTTCTGCCAGGCGTCCTTCTGATTGACGAGCACCACCTCGACCGCCGTCACCTTGTACTCCGGGCAATTGGTGGCCCAGTCGGAGTTCTCGGTGGTGACCACGTTGGCGTTGGTCTCGGGGAAGTGGAAGGTCGTGTAGACAACGCCCGGCGCGATCCGCGTGGATACCTTGGCACGCAGCACGGTGTCGCCGACGCGGCTGGTGAGCCCCACCCAGTCGCCGTCGCTGATGCCGCGCACCTCGGCGTCGTGCGGGTGAATCTCGAGCACATCCTCGGCGTGCCACACCACGTTGCCGGTGCGGCGCGTCTGCGCGCCGACGTTGTACTGCGTGAGGATGCGGCCGGTGGTGAGGATCAGCGGGAAGCGGCTCGTGACCTTCTCGCTCGTCGGCACGTACTCGGTGGTCCAGAACTTGCCCTTGCCGCGCACGAACTGCCCGACGTGCATGGTGGGCGTGCCCTCCGGGTGCTGCTCGTTGCACGGCCACTGGATGCTGCCGAGACGGTCGAGCTTCTCGTAGGTCAGGCCGGTGAAGGTCGGCGTCAGCCTGGCGATTTCGGCCATGATCTCGCTCGCGTGCTGGTAAGGCATCGGGTAGCCGAGCGCGTTTGAGAGCAGGCAGGTGATCTCCCAGTCGGCGTAGCCGGCGAGCGGCTCCATGATCTTACGCACGCGCGACACCCGCCGCTCGGCGTTGGTGAAGGTGCCGTCCTTCTCGAGGAACGAGGATCCCGGCAGGAACACGTGGGCGAACTTTGCCGTCTCGTTGAGGAACAGGTCCTGCACCACGCAGCACTCGAGCGAGGCCATGGCGGCGCTCACGTGATGGGTGTTGGGATCGGACTGCACGAAGTCCTCGCCCTGCACGTACATGCCCTTGAAGCTGCCATCGAGCGCCGCCTCGAACATGTTTGGAATGCGCAGCCCCGGCTCCGGCTGCAGCGCGACGCCCCAGGCGTCCTCGAAGGACTTGCGCACCGCCGGGTCGGACACGTGGCGGTAGGCAGTGAACTCGTGCGGGAACGAGCCCATGTCGCACGAGCCCTGCACGTTGTTCTGACCGCGCAGCGGCGACACGCCGACGCCCTCGCGGCCGAGATTGCCGGTGGCCATGGCGAGGTTGGCGATGCCCATGACGGCGGTCGTGCCCTGGCTGTGCTCGGTCACGCCGAGGCCGTAATAGATGGCGCCGTTGCCGGCTGTCGCGTACAGGCGCGCCGCGCGGCGCACGCGCTCGGCGGGTACCCCGGTGATACTCTCGGAGGCCTCAGGCGAGTTGCGCGGCTCGGAGACGAACGCCTTCCACCTGGCAAAGCTGTCCGCCTCGCAGCGCTCCGCCACATAGGCTTCCTTGGTGAGCCCCTCGGTAACGACCACGTGGGCCAGCGCGTTCAAGAGAGCAACGTTGGTGCCGGGCTTCAGTTGCAGGTGCTCGTTCGCCTCGACGTGCGGCGAGCGCACCAGGCCGATCTGCCGCGGGTCGGCGATGATCAGCTTCGCGCCCTGACGCAGCCGCCGCTTCAGCTGCGAAGCGAATACCGGATGTCCGTCGGTCGGGTTGGCGCCGATGATCATGATGGCATCGGCCTTCATGACCGAATCGAACGCCTGGGTGCCGGCCGACTCTCCCATGGTGTTCTTCAGGCCGTAACCGGTCGGCGAGTGGCAGACGCGCGCGCAGGTGTCGACGTTGTTGTTGCCGAAAGCGGCCCGCACCAGCTTCTGCACCAGGAAGGTCTCTTCGTTGGTGCAGCGTGAGGAGGTGATGCCGCCGATCGAGTCGCGGCCGTATTTGGCCTGGATGCGCTTGAACTCGCTCGCCGCGTAGCCGATCGCCTCCTCCCACGAGACCTCACGCCAGTTGTCGCGGATGGTCTTGCGGACCATCGGCTGCAGTTGCCGGTCGGGATGGGTGGCATAGCCCCAGGCGAAGCGCCCCTTGACGCAGGCATGACCGTGATTGGCCTTGCCGTCGCGGTCCGGCACCATGCGCACCACCTCGGTGTCGGCGCCCTCGCCGCGTACCTCGGCGGTGAAGCCGCAGCCGACGCCGCAATAGGCACAGGTGGTCTTCTCGGCGCGTTCGGTGGGGCCAAGTGCGACCAGCGACTTCTCGGTGAGCGCCGCGGTCGGGCAGGCCTCCACGCACGCGCCGCAGGAAACGCACTCGGACTCGAGGAACGGCTGGTCCTGGCTCGCTGCCACCTTCGAGCCAAAGCCGCGGCCCTGGATGGTGAGCGCGAAAGTCCCCTGGATCTCATCGCAGGCGCGCACGCAGCGCGAGCAGACGATGCAGACATTCGGGTCGAAGGTGAAGTAAGGATTGCTGTCGTCCTTGGCTTGGCCCTGGTGACGCTGGCCGTTGGCGTACGGACTCGAGCTGACACCGAGCTTCTGCGCCATGGCGAGCAGCTCGGTATGTGCCTCCGCCTCGGTCGGCTGCCGCTCGATCGGGTAGTCGGAGAGATAGAGCTCCATCACGCTGCGCCGCAGCTGCTCGAGCTTCGGCGACTCGGTGCGCACTTTCATGCCCGCGGCCACGGTCGTGGTGCAGGAGGCCGGGTAGCCCTTGCGGCCGTCGACCTCGCACAGGCAGAGGCGACACGAGCCGAAGGCCTTGAGCGTGTCGGTGGCGCACAGCTTCGGTACCTTGACTCCCGCGAGCGCCGCGGCCCGCATGATGGAGGTGCCCTCCGGAACCGTGACCGTGCGGCCATCGATCTCGACGGTCACCGCGCCGCTCGCGTCGGCCGGCTGCGGAGTACCGAAATCTTCGTAATCGATCGCGTACATTGTTTCGCCTCGATGCGCGCTGACTTACTGCCGGGTGCGCGCGCGAAAGTCTTCCCTGAAATGCTTGAGTGCGCTCTGCACGGGAAACGGCGCCATGCCGCCGAGGCCGCACAGCGAGCCCTGCACCATGGTGTCGCACAGCTCCTCGAGCAGCTGCACGTTGCGCTCGCCGTCCGTGCCGGCGAGGATGCGGTCGATGACCTCGACCCCGCGCGTCGAGCCGATGCGGCACGGCGTGCACTTGCCGCAGGACTCGATGGCGCAGAACTCCATCGCGTAGCGCGCCATGCGCGCCATGTCGACCGTGTCGTCGAACACCACGATGCCGCCGTGCCCGAGCAGCGCGCCGATGCCGGCGAGCGCCTCGTAGTCGACCAGAGTGTCGAACTGCGACGGCGGCACGTAGGCGCCGAGCGGGCCGCCCACCTGCACCGCGCGGATCGGTCTTCCGGAGGCGCTGCCGCCGCCGTAGTCGTAGAGCAGCTCACGCAGGGAGAGGCCGAAGGCGCGCTCCACGAGTCCACCGCGCTTGATGTTGCCGGCGAGCTGGATGGGGAGCGTGCCGCGCGACTTGCCGACGCCGAAGTTGGCGTAGGCCTCGGCGCCGTGAACCATGATCCAGGGAACGCTCGCGAGCGTCACGACGTTGTTGACGATGGTGGGCTGGCCGAACAGTCCCTTGATCGCCGGCAGCGGCGGACGCACGCGCACCTCGCCGCGCTTGCCCTCGAGGCTCTCGAGCATCGAAGTCTCTTCGCCGCAGATGTAGGCGCCAGCTCCGAGCCGCACCTCGAGATCGAAGCGTCGGCCCGAGCCCGCGACGTCGGCGCCGAGATAATGCGCTTGGGTTGCGGCCGCGATCGCTGCCTTGAGCGCGCGGTGCGCGTGCGGATATTCGGCACGCAGATAGATGTAGCCCTGGGTGGCGCCGACCGCGATACCGGCGATCGTCATGCCCTCGATGAGCGTGAGCGGATCGCCTTCCATCAGCATCCGGTCGGAGAAAGTCCCGGAGTCGCCTTCGTCGGCGTTGCAGGTGACGTACTTCTGCGCAGCCGCCTGATCGAGCACCGTCTTCCACTTGATGCCGGTCGGGAACGCCGCGCCGCCGCGCCCGCGCAGGCCCGAGGTCGTGATCGCCTGGACCACTTCAGCGCCCTTCATGGAGAGCGCGCGGCTGAGGCCCTGGTAGCCGCCGTGCTTGACGTAGTCCGCAACGCTCGCCGGGTCGACGACGCCGACGCGCTCGAAGGTCAGGCGCTGCTGGCCGGCGAACCAGGGGATGCTGTCGGGCGGGCCGAGCGAGAGCGGGTGCTTGCCCCCCTTGAGAAAGTCGGCCGCGAACAGTGCGGGTACATCCGCAGCCGCCACCGGGCCGTAGGCGATTCTGCCGGCCGCCGTGGTGACTTCAACGAGCGGCTCGAGCCAATAGGCGCCGCGCGAGCCATTGCGCACCACCTCGATCTGCGCGCCGCGCCGGGCCGCCTCCCCGGTAATGGCGCGGGCGGTCTCATCCGCGCCGACCGAGGTCGCGCCCGCATCACCGGGGACGAAGACGCGTATCGTCATGGGCGCTTCGCCTGCCCGGCGATGAGCGCGTCGAAACTCTCAGGGGTGAGGCGGCCATGCAGCCGGCCGTCGATCATGGCGGCGGGCGAGCAGGCGCAGTTGCCGAGACAGTAGATGGGCTCAAGCGTGAAGCGGCCGTCGGGGGTCGTGGCATGGAAGTCGATGCCGAGCCGCGCCCGTGCGTGGGCTGCGAGCGCCTCGGCGCCCTTCGACTGGCAGGCCTCGGCCTGACAGAGGCTGATGGTGTGCTTGCCCGCGGGGCTATCGCGGAAGAAGTGATAGAAGGTGACGACCCCATGCACCTCGGCGCGCGAGATGTTGAGCCCGTCGGCCACCAGCGGTACCGCCGCGGCGGGCACGCACCCGAGGGCGGCCTGCACGGCGTGCAATACTTCGAGCAGGGGACCCGGTCTTCCCTTCAGCTCGGAAACAATACGGCGCACCGTCGCGGTGTCGCCCGGATTCAGCGTCTGCATAATAAGACCGGCAGTATACGTCCGCCGTCTTTGGGGCGCCTTGTATAAGCCCGTCTGCATGGTTGAACAGGCCCAAACTTGATCGCCGGAAGGAGGCAACTCGCCGCGCCTGGATGGCTCTCGGCCTGCGCGCTGGCGCTACTCGCGCCGCATGCGGCTCTCGGTCAGGCAGAGCCCGGTCCGATCGGCGGCAGCCTGGCCGCGACCAGCGACTCTATCTACCGCGGCGTATCCCAAAGTGACGGCCACGGCGCGCTGCAGGCGGACCTGCACGCGAGCAGCGCCGGCGGGTTGTTTGCCGGCATCTGGGCGTCGACCCGGGACAGCAATCTCGAGCCGGGTACCGACGGCGAGGCTCAGGTTTATCTCGGCGAGCGTTTCAGCTTCGGCAGCGACTGGAGCGCCACGGTGAGCGGCCGCTCCGACTATTTCGTCGGCGGCGCTGCGCATCATTCGGACGACTACCAGGAGCTCTCCGCCTCGCTCACCTGGCTCGATCGCTACACGCTGTCGATCACCGCGATCCCCAACGCGGTGCGCTACTCGACCGTCGCGTATCAGTACGAGGGCTACCAGTACGAGTACTACCTGGTGTATCGCAGCGCCGCCTTTGTCGCGGACGCTGCGGCCCAGTGGCTGCTGCGCGAGGGGGTCTTGGGCGGCGGCGGGCTCTATCTGACGGCGGCGGCGGGTTACTACTATGCCAGCCGCCCCGATCACCACCCTGCCCCGGCCGTCGATTATGTCTATGGCAACGCCGGCCTGGCGCTCGAGTGGCGGCGCTGGCGCATCGACCTCGGCTATTTCGCGGCCCAGGGCCAGGCCGCCGAGCTCTTTCCGTACCCGGTGGCGAAGCGCCTGGCCGCGACCGTCAGCTGCCAGTTCTAGGCAGTCCTGCGCGGCTCGGGCTGCCGCGTATCGGCGGCGATCCGATAAAATGCGCTCGACCGCAGCCCCACCTCACTGCCCCTTCATGACGCGCCAACGACCCGCACCGCTCACGCCACAGCAGGCGCAGGCAGCGATCGACACCCGTCTGATCGCCCTGCCGCCTGAAGTGCGGCCGCTCGAGCAGTGCATCGGGCAGACGCTGCGGGAAGACGTCTACGCGGAGCGCGACAACCCGCCTTTCGATCGGGTCTGCATGGACGGCATCGCGGTCGACAGCGGCGCGATCGGCCGCGGTATACGGCGCCTGGCTCTCGAGGCGATGCAGCCGGCCGGGGCGCCGGCGCTCACGCTCTCGAACCGCGAGCACGCGATCGAAGTCATGACCGGCGCGATCCTGCCGCGCGGCACGGACAGTGTGATTCCGCTCGAGGAGTACGACGTCGCGGACGGCTTCGTGACGCTGAAGGCCAACGCCGCCGGGACGCCTTACCGCAATGTGCAGCGCCGCGGCGCCGACAGTCAGCCGGGGGTACCGATGCTGTGCAGCGGGATCCGGCTCGGCGCTCCCGAGATCGCGGTGGCGGCCTCGGCCGGGCTCGCCCGCGTGAAGGTCAGCCGCCAGCCTGACATCGTGGTCATCTCCACCGGCGATGAGCTCATCGATCCGGGGCAGCCGATCGCCGAGTACCAGGTGCGCCGCTCCAACGTCTACGCGCTGGTCGCCGCCTTGCGCGACCACGGTCTCGACCGGATCGCCAACGATCACGTGCGTGATGACGAGCGCGAGCTCAGCGAGCGCCTCGGGCAGCATCTGGCCGCACGCGACGTGTTGATCCTGAGCGGCGGCGTCTCCAGGGGCAGATTCGACCTGGTGCCAGGGGTGCTGAAGAGTCTCGGAGTCGGGGAGGTGTTTCACCAGGTGGCGCAGCGTCCCGGCATGCCGATGTGGTTCGGCGTCGGAGCGCGCGGCCAGGCGGTCTTCGGCCTGCCCGGAAATCCGGTCTCGACGCTGCTGTGCCTGGTCCGCTACGTCGTGCCGGCGCTGCTGCGCGCCATGGGTGGAACGCTCGCGGCGCCGGAGCCGATCGCCCTCGCGTCGTCCATCAAGCTCGGCCGTTCGGACACCTCCTTCCTGCCGGTGTCCGTGCAGTACGACGCCCGTGGCCAGGCGCAGGCAGTCGCGCGGCCGACGCGCGGATCCGGGGACTTCCTGGCCCTCGCCGGCACGCGGGGATTCATCGAGCTGCCGCCGCGGCTCGAGGAATTCCCCGCGGGTTACGTTGCCAGCCTCTATCGCTGGTAGCGCCCCCAACCCGCCATGAGCAAGGTGCGAGTACTCGGGATCGCTGGCTGGAGCGGCTCGGGGAAGACCACGCTCATCACGCGGCTGATCCCGGTCCTCGTCGCCCGCGGACTCAAGGTCGCGGCCCTTAAGCACGCCCACCATGCATTCGAGGTGGATAAACCCGGGAAGGATTCTTACGAGTTTCGCGCGGCGGGTGCGGCCGAGGTCATCGTGTCATCGTCCCGCCGCTGGGTGCAGATGCACGAGCTCGCCGGCGAGGCCGAAGCCACGCTCGCCGCACTGCTCGGGCGCGTTTCGCCGTGCGACCTCGTGCTGATCGAGGGGTTCAAGGAGGAGCGGCATCCGAAGCTCGAGGTCTTCCGCCCCTCGCTCGGCCTCACTCCACTCCATCCCGACGACCCGCGCATCGTCGCTGTCGCATCGGACGGGGCCCTCCCGGCGGCGCGCGTGCCGGTCGTCGACCTGAACGACATCGCCGCCATCGCCGAGCTGGTGTGCACGAGCGCCGAGCCCCTCGCCGCGGTCCTGGGCGCTCTCGGGTCACCCGGTTGAACCCGCGCCCGCGGCGTGGACACTTACCGCTAGAGGGCGTGTTAATCGCAAGGTGAACGGGTACAACGACATGGCGGAGACGGCCTCGCGCGGCGGCGGCTCCGCGGCGCACGAAGCCGAGCTCATCGAGCGCGTGGCGCGCCACGACCGCCGCGCCTTCGAGGAGCTCTACAACCTCTACCACCGCCGCCTGGCGCGCTTCCTCACCCGGCTCACCCGCCGCTACGACCTCGCCGAGGAGATCATCAACGATACGTTCTACGTCGTGTGGCGCGGCGCGCGCGATTTTCGCGGCGACTCGCAGCCTTCGACCTGGATACTCGGGATCGCCTACCGCAAGGCGCGCAACGCGTTCCGCAGCGCCGCCCGGACGCGTGCCCGGGAGAACCTGCAGGCGCCCTCGTTCCCACTCACGACCGAGGAACCCGCCCGCGCCGAGGAGTTGCGCGACTGGCTCAGCGCTGCCTTGAGCGAGCTGCCGGTCGAGCAGCGGCTCGCGGTCGAGCTGTGCTACGAGCTCGGGCATTCGTGCGAGGAGATTGCGACGATCATGGGATGTCCCGTCAATACGGTTAAGACCCGCCTGTTTCACGCGCGCGCCAAGCTGCAGAAGCGCCTGCCGGAGCTGTCCGGCGCCGCGCGCAGCGCCGGCACGGAGAGCGATGCGTCATGAGTGCGAGCCCGGCTTTGTCCCACGAAGAGTCCTGGCTGCTGCTGCCGTGGCTCGCCAACGGGCGGCTCGGCAGCGCCGAGCGGGCGCGGCTCGAACAGCACGTGCGCGGCTGCGGCGAGTGCGCGCGCGAGGTGGCGCTGCAGCGCCTGCTGTGCGAGACGCTCACCGAGCCCGAGCGGGTGACCCATGCGCCCGGCCCCTCGTTCCGCAAGCTCATGGAGCGCATCGACTCGGAGCCGCCGCAGCGAGCGGTGGCCGCGGGCATGCCGGCCGTGCGCTCGGGCGGATGGCGCGCGGCGTGGCGGCCGCCCGGTCTCGCCTGGGCGGCGAGCTTCGTGCTGTCCGTTGCTCTCGGCACCTTTGCCGTCACCGCTTATCGCTGGTCGCAGCCGCTCTATCTCACGCACACCGCGCCCGCCGCGGCCGCGCCCGGGGTGCTGCACATCGCCTTCGAGCGCTCGATCACCGTCGGCGAAGCCGAGCAGCTGCTGCTCTCCGCCGGCGCGCGCGTCGTCGAGGGGCCGGACGCGACCGGCGTGTTCGGTGTCGCGCCGGTTGCCGGCGCCACCGCGCTGCCAGCGCTGGCGGACCGTCTGCGCGGCGACCCGCACGTGCGCTGGATCGAGCCACTGCCCGTAAGCGGGCGTTAGTTGCCGATGCGCGCCTGCGTTGAGCGGCTCCTCTTGATCGCGCTCGCCTGCGCGGCCACCGCGGCCGATGCGCGTGCCGCCGAGCCGGCAGCGGTGGCCACCGCCGTGGCCGCGAGCGGCCTGCCGCGGATCGTGGTCGCCTTCGCCAACGAGCCGCGCAGCGCGCCGGGACCGGCGGGCTCCACCGGCCGCCGCTACGCCGGGGACGGCTACCGCGTGTCGCAGAGCGCCGAGCAGACGGCGCGGCACGTGGCCTCCGAATACGCGCTGCGCGAGGTGGCGAGCTGGCCGATCCGCGAGCTCGCCATGCACTGTGTGGTGTTCGAGATCGTGAACGGCCGGCCGGCCGCGGATGTGCTCACAGCCCTCGCTCACGATCCGCGCGTGGTGCTGGCGCAGCCCCTCAACGAGTTCCACACGCTGACCGCGCCCCCGGCCGCCCCCGCCTACAACGATCCGCTCTACGACCTGCAGACCAATCTCCCGCTGCTCGGCATCGCGGACGCGCACCGGCGCGCCCAGGGAGAGGGAGTGCGGGTCGCGCTCATCGACACCGCGGTCGACACGCACCACCCGGACCTCGCCGGCCGCATCGTGCGCAGCCGCTCCCTCATCGGCGGGAACCAGGGCTCGGACGGCTCGCAGCGCCATGGCACCGCCATGGCGGGGATCATTGCGGCGGTCGCCAACAACCACATCGGCATCGTC
>DASPSF010000131.1:0-6011 GCA_035624075.1 Steroidobacteraceae bacterium
CAGGGCGGCCCGCGCGTGATCGCCGGTGTCGCCTGGGCGCTGACCTCCAGTCGCGGCTACCCGCCGCACATGCTGCTGGATTCACTCGCCACGCCCGGTATCGCCAAATCGGCGCTGCTCGACATCATCAACGGCCAGCGCACGCGCTTCTCCATCCGCGAACTGCTGACCGCCGCCTATGCGCAGGAGCCGAACGAGAAGGCCGCCCTGTTCCGCATCATCGGCGAGATCGCCGACAAGAGTGCGCTGCCCGAGCTCATCGGCCGCGTCCAGGGCAAGGATCCGATCGCGCGCGTGCACATCATCAACACCCTCGGGCGCTTCAACACCCCGGAGGTGCAGGCGACGCTGCAGGGCCTGCTCAGGGATCCCAACAAGCTGATCCGCAGCGCGACACTCTCGGCACTGCAGCGCACGGACGGCCCGATCGACGTCCAGCAGGTGTGCGCACTGCTGCGCGACCCGGAAATCGAGGTGCTCAACAAGGCCGTCGACGTGGTCATCAAGGCCAACCACCCGGAGACGATCCGCTACCTGATCGAGGTGCTCAAGGACGAGAACGAGAACTCGCGGCGCGCCGCCGTCGAGGTGCTGAACGAGGTCGGCGACGCCAAGTCGGTCAAGTATCTCCTGGAAGCGCTCAAGGACAGCGACTGGTGGGTGCGCAGCCGCGCGGCCGATGCGCTCGGCAAGATCGGCGGCCCGAAGGTGATCGACGCGGTGCTGGCGCTGGTGCGCGACAAGGACGAGGACATCCGCCGTGCCGCCATCGAGATCCTCAACCAGACCAAGGACGAGCGCGCGGTCGACTCGCTCATCCAGGCGACGCGCGACAGCGACTGGTGGGTGAGCGAGCGCGCCGTCGACGCCCTCGCCGAGATCGGCAGCAAGCGCGCCGTGCCGCGCCTGATGGAGATGCTCAGTACCGGCAGCCACGGCAAGGCCCTGCCGATCGTGGTGCGCGCGCTCGGCAGGCTCGGCGACAGCAAGCTGGTCGACACGCTGCTGCCGCTGGTGGCGCGTCCCGAGCGCGAGATCCGCATCGAGGCGATGCAGGCACTCTCCAAGGTGGCCGACGAGGCCCGCGCCGACCAGGTGCGGCAGGAGCTGCAGGCTCAGGCCGCCTCGCAGGATCAGACCATCTCGCGCATGGCCGCGGCGGCCGTCACCGAGCTCGATAACCGCATCGCCGGGATCGTTCCGCTGGCGCCGGGCACGGCCGCCTCCCCGGCGCTGCCGCCGCCCATGCCGGCCGCGCCGACGCAGAGCGGCGTGCGGCCGCCGCCGCAGGCGCCGGTCCCCGAGCCCACCCGCACGGTAGTGATCAACGACCAGGCCCGGCGCCAGGCCGAGGCCGCCGCCGCGGCCGCCTCGCGGCTCGACATCCAGACTTTGAAGCCCGGCGACATCATCGAGGGCCGTTACAAGTACATCGACCGCATCGGCCGCGGCGCCTTCGGCACCGTGCTGCTGATGGAGGACACGGTGGTCGATGAGCGGCTGATCCTCAAGTTCCTCAACCCGAACGTCTCGCAGGACGAGGAAGTGATGAAGCGCTTCGTCCACGAGCTGCGTTACTCGCGCAAGATCACCCACAAGAACGTCATCCGCATCTACGACTTCCTCTATATCCAGGGCAACTACGCCATCTCGATGGAGTACTTCCCCTCGCATACGCTCGGCAGCGAGGTCGTCAACGAGAAGCCGCTCGAGCTGAAGCGTGCCATGCAGTTCGGCATCGACATCTGCACCGGCATGACGGTGGCGCACCAGCAGGGCATCGTGCATCGCGACCTGAAGCCCGCCAACGTGCTCATCAATCAGGAGGGGCTGCTGAAGATCGTGGACTTCGGCGTCGCGGCCGCGCAGCGCGAGGGCGATACGCAGCTCACCAAGACCGGCTACGTCATCGGCTCGCCGAAGTACATGGCCCCCGAGCAGATCCTCGGCAAGAAGGTCGACGAGCGGGCCGATATCTACGCGCTCGGCGTCATGCTCTACGAGATGGTGACCGGCGTGCCGCCCTACTCGCGTGGCGATCACATGTCGGTCATGTACCAGCACGTGCAGGGCAAGGCGCGCATTCCGCAGGACCTGAATCCCAACCTGCCGCCGGGCCTCTCGGACCTGGTGATGAAGGCGATGGCGGTCGACAAGAACAAGCGCTTCCAGACCATGGCCGATCTAAGCGGCGCGCTGCAGAAGTTCATGTAGGGGGACCGGGCCCCCCGGGCCCCGGTGGCCTGCCCTGCGGGCGGAGCCGCAGGGGGCGCCCGCCAATGGACAAAGATCGTGCGTTACGTCAAATTTCCGCCGTCAAGCTGTTGATCCTGCGGCCCGCGGCGGGCTAAACAGCAGCAACAGTCTCGTGGGTGGGGTGGTCGCTTGGCGCGCATCGATGCGTTCCTCAAGCTCGGCACGCAGCAGGGGTGCTCGGACGTGCACCTGGCGGTCGGCGTGCCGCCGATGCTGCGCATGCACGGCGACCTGCTGCCGATCAAGTTCCGCGACCTGCGGCCCGGGGAGCTCGAGGGCTACATCGGCGAGATCCTCACCGCCAACCAGAACGACCACTTCGCCAAGGGCAACGACCTCGATTTCTCCTACGTGTCCGCCGAGGGCGGCCGTTTCCGCGTCAACGTCTACCGCAAGGAGACCGGGATCGGCGCCACGTTCCGCTCGATCCCCTCGGCGGTGCCGACGCTCGCGAGCCTCAGTCTCCCGCCGATCGTCACCAAGCTGTGTGACTTCCACCAGGGCATGGTGCTGGTGACGGGCTCCACCGGTACCGGCAAGTCGACCACGCTCGCGGCGATGATCGATCACCTGAACTCCACCCGTAAGCTCAACATCATCAGCCTCGAGGATCCGATCGAGTTCGTGCACACCAGCAAGCAGAGCCAGATCATTCAGCGTGAGCTCGGAACGCACATCCCGAGTTTCGCCGAAGGGGTGCGCGCCGCCATGCGCGAGGACCCGGACGTGATCCTGGTGGGCGAGTTGCGCGACGCCGAGACCATCTCGATGGCCATGACCGCGGCCGAGACCGGCCACCTGGTGCTCGGCACGCTGCACACCACCGGGGCGGTCAAGACCATCGACCGCATCATCGACGCGCTCCCGGTCGAGGAGCGCGAGCAGACCAAGAGCTTTCTGGCGCAGAGCCTGCTCGCGGTCGTGACCCAGGTGCTGGTGAAGACCGCCGACGCGCACGGCCGCCGCGCCGTCTGCGAGATCCTGATGATGACCAAGGCGATCGCCAAGCTCATCCAGACCGAGCAGACGCATCAGATTCCCAGCCAGCTGCAGATGGGCCGCGACCTCGGCATGCAGATGCTCGACCAGGCGCTGCTCGCCGCCATCACCGCCCGCACCATCGACCCCGACGACGCCTACAACTACGCCAGCGAGAAGCGCAACTTCCAGAAGTTCGTGACCGACACCAGCATGCTGCCGAAGATGGACAGCGCCCCGCCGGCGGCCGCGTCCGGTTAGGGCTTCAGAGAGCCCCGTGGCGCAGATCGATGCATACCTCAGCGAGATCCTCGAGAAGCGAGGCTCGGACCTGCACTTCATCGCCGGCGACCCGCCGCGCATCCGCGTGTACGGCGACCTGGCGCCGCTGCGGCCGGACAAGCTCGCCCCGGATTACGTCAAGGCGGTGCTCTACGAGATCATGCCGAAGTCCGCGGTCGACCGCTTCGAGAAGAAGGACGGCGCCGACTTCGCCTACACGCTCGAAGGCAAGGGCCGCTTCCGCGTCAACATCATGCGGCAGCTGCACGGCATGGGCGCGGTGATGCGGGCGATTCCCTCCAAGGCGCTGACGCTCGAGGAGCTCAAGCTTCCGGAGGCGGTGCATCAGCTGTGCCGCGCCAACAGCGGCCTGATCCTGGTCACCGGCAAGACCGGCTCCGGCAAGTCCACCACGCTCGCCGCGATGATCGACGACATCAACCGGCGGGTGCAGGGCCACATCCTCACGGTCGAGGACCCGATCGAGTTCGTGCACGAGCGCAAGAGCTGCCTCATCAGCCAGCGCGAGATCGGCGCGCACAGTCCGAGTTTCGCGGCCGCGGTCCATTCGGCCCTGCGCGAGGATCCGGACGTGGTGCTGGTCGGTGAGTTGCGCGACCTCGAGACCATGAGCATCGCGGTCACCGCCGCCGAGATGGGCATTCTGGTGATGGGGACGCTGCACACCAACGGCGCGGCCGCCACCGTCGACCGCATGGTGAATGTGTTCCCCTCCGACAAGCAGTCGCACGTGCGCACCATGCTGTCGACCTCGCTGCGCGGCGTGGTCTCGCAGCAGCTGCTGCAGCGCGCCGACAAGCAGGGCCGGGTGGCGGCCCTCGAGATCCTGGTCAACACTCCGGCGGCCGCCAACCTGATCCGCCAGGGCAAGCTCGACCAGCTCGAGAACGTCATGCAGGCCGGCGGCCAGTTCGGCATGCGCACCATGGACACGGCGATCCAACAGCTGTTCGATTCGCGCCAGATCACCGGCAAAGAGGCCTACAAGAAGGCGATCAACAAGGCGAAGTTCGAGGAGTTCCGCGAGCCTTAGCCGGCCTGCCCGGCCGGCGACGTGACCACAGCGCAGGCGGCAAAAAGTCCGTGCGCCAACCCTTACTACGGAGTGCTCGGCTTCCGAGGTGACCGGGGCAGTGCGCATCGAGCCCCGCCTTTTGCCGCCGGCAACGAAGCTGATGTCCGAAAAATGGCCGCAGGCCATTTTTCCAATAGACTACGCGGATGACCCGGCGGATCTTCGTCACCACGGCGCTGCCCTACGCCAACGGCCCGTTCCACATCGGGCACATCATGGAGTACATCCAGGCGGACATCTGGGTGCGCTACCAGCGTATGCAGGGGCAGCAGGTACATTTCGTGTGCGCCGACGACGCGCACGGCGCGCCGATCATGCTCAAGGCCGAGGCCGAGGGCGTGACGCCGCAGCAGCTGGTGGCCCGCATCGCCGCCGGGCGGCCGCGTTACCTCACGGGCTTTCATCTCAGCTTCGACCACTGGTATTCGACCGACTCGCCCGAGAACACCCGCCTGTCGCAGGACGTGTACGCGCGCCTGAAGAGCGCCGGGCTCATATATAAGAAGGACATCGAGCAGTTCTTCGATCCGGTCAAGGGCATGTTCCTGCCCGACCGTTACATCAAGGGCGAGTGCCCCAACTGCCACTCGCCCGATCAGTTCGGCGACGCCTGCGAGGTGTGCGGCACGGTGTACGCGCCCACCGAGCTTCTCAACCCCTACTCGGCGCTCTCGGGCGCCAAGCCGGTGCTGAAGAGCTCGGAGCATTTCTTCTTCCGGCTGTCGGACCGCAAGTGCGTCGAATTCCTGCAGGCGTGGCTGGCCGCTCCGGGGCGGCTGCAGCCGCAGGTCGCCAACAAGGCGCGCGAGTGGCTCTCCGGGCAGGGCGAGCGGCGCTTGAGCGACTGGGACATCTCGCGCGATGCCCCCTACTTCGGCATCCCGATCCCGGACGCGCCGGGGAAATATTTCTACGTGTGGCTCGATGCGCCGATCGGCTATCTGGCCGCGCTGCAGAGCTACTTCACCAGCGGCAAGGCGCGTGCCAACGGCGAGCCGCGCGGCTTCGAGGAGTTCCTGGCCGCGCACGACACCGAGCAGATCCACTTCATCGGCAAGGACATCATCTATTTCCACACGCTGTTCTGGCCGGCGATGCTCAAGTTCGCGGGTAAACCCTACCGGGTGCCGAACCACGTATACGTGCATGGCTTCATCACGGTGTCCGGGGAGAAGATGTCCAAGTCGCGCGGCACCGGCATCAGCCCGCTGCGTTATCTGGACCTCGGCATGGACCCGGAATGGCTGCGCTACTACATCGCCGCCAAACTCAACGGCAGCGTCGAGGATCTCGACTTCAATCCCGACGACTTCGTGGCGCGCGTCAACAGCGACCTGATCGGCAAGTACGTCAACATCGCCAGCCGCGCCGCCAACTTCGTCAGCCGCCACTTTGGAGG
>DASPSF010000112.1:0-18950 GCA_035624075.1 Steroidobacteraceae bacterium
GGTGAGCGGCGGTTCGAACCCTAAGCGCGCGTTGAGCTCGGCACGCGCCGCATCGCTCGCCAGGCGCGTGCCGCTCGCCGTGACGATGTCGAGATCGCTCCCCGCGGCGTCGATGTGCACGGCGCCGGCCCCGAGCGGCCCTTCGAGCGCCACTTGTGCGCGGCCGCCGTCCTGCGCCCAGCGCAGCCGCGCGTTGAAGCCCTGGGTGCCGGCGGCCACCGCCACCCGGCCCTTGAACTCGAAGTGCGCGCGCGCCTGCAGCTCGGGGCGGCGCGTGTCCCAGGGCGGCGCGGCCGGCGCGGACACCGGCACCGTGCGGCAGCCGGCCAGCGCCACCAGCGCCGCCGCCGCCGCACCCCACGCCAGGCTATTTCGCATCGGGTATGAACCGCTCGAGCGTCGCCTTCAGCGGTTTGGACTCGGGCTCGCGGGCGAGTGCCGCCGCCCAGACCTTGCGCGCCTCGCCCTGCTCACCGCTCGCCCACAGGGCCTCGCCCCAGTGCGCGGCGATCTCGGCGTCGTGATCGATCGAGTAGGCACGCTCGAGCGTGCCGGCGGCGCTGCGCGGGTCGCCGCGGCGGAAATGCACCCAGCCGAGGCTGTCGAGCGCCGCCGGATTGTCCGGCATGACGGTGAGCGCGCGGCGGATGAGCCCTTCGGCGCGCGGCAGTTCGAGCGAGTGATCGGCGAGGGTATAGCCGAGCGCATTCTGCAGCGAGGGATCGTCGGGCCGCTGTGCGAGCAGCTGCTCGAGCGCGCTCACCGACTCGTGCACGTGGCCCGCCTGGTCGAGGATGACCGCGCGGTCGTATTCGATGGAGGGATGGTGCGGATGGCGCTCGAGCTCGCTGGCGAGCAGCTTCAGGCCCGCGTCCGCATCGCCGTGATCGGCCAGCAGGTGGGCCTTGGCGAGGGTGAGCTGCAGCTCTTCGTCCGGGTGCTCGGCGGCATAATCATCGAGCAGCGTCAGCGCCTCGGTACGCGCGCTGTCGGCGCGGCTGGCGCGCTCGAACAGCAGCGCCGCGGCGCGCGAGCGCGCCCGCAGCGCGACCGAGGAATCGTACAGCCGGCGGTATTCCGCGATGGCGCGCTCCGGATCACCGTCGCGCGCGGCGATGTCGGCCAGATAGAGCCGCGTGTCATCGCCCCCCTCGCCGCTCGCGAGCAGGGCCGCGAAGCGCTGCTGCGCCTCCTTCAGGTCGCCCGACTGGTACGCGAGCTGCGCGAGCCGCCGGTCGATCTCGGGGGCCGGAACCCCGGAAGTTGCGCGCAGGCTCTCGAGCTGCTGGTGCGCCTCCTCGACCCGATCGAGGGCAGCGAGAATCTCGGCGAGCTCGAGCCCGCCGCGCGCCTCATCCACCGCGGCGGCGGAGCGCGCGGTGGCGATCGCCCGCGTGCCATCGCCGCGCAGCAGCTGCGCGCGCGCCAGCACCCGCAGAGCCGCAAAGTCCTTGGGATCGTGGGCGAGCACCTGCTGGGCGAAGCCCTCGGCGCGCTTGCCGTCGTAGGCGGCCAGCGCCAGCTCGCCGAACAGCGCCAGCGCCTGCGGCTCACTCGCGGTCGGCTCCGGAACGGCACTGATCGCGGCGAGCACCGCCGAGGCGTCGGTCTCCTCGAGCAGCAGCGAGAGCAGGTCAGCGAGCGCGCGCACGCCCTGGTCATTCCCCGGCCGGGCACGCCGCGGGGCGTTGGCCGGTGAGCTCTCGGGAGCGCTCGCGACCAGCGCGGCGGCGCGACAGTAATCGCGCACCGCGGCGCGCGCGTCGGCGGTGCGGTAGAGCTTGAGCGCCACCAGCGCGTAGAGCGCGTTGGCGTCGCGGTCCCCGGGGGCGAGCGTGCGCCAGCGGGTCGCCGCCGACCAGGCGGCCGGCAAATGCTCGCAGGCGAGCGCCACCTCGGTGGCGTGGCGCGCGAGGCGCGCGTCAGCGGCAGCGGCCGCCTGGGCGTAGTCCTCGGCGGCGGTGCGGCAATCGCCGCGCTTGAGCGCGATTTCGGCGGTGAGGGTGAGAGCGGTCGGATCGGCCGTGACCGGCGCCGGCGGCGTGGGGTGGGACTTGAGGCCGGCGCAGCCCGCGAGCAGTGCCGGAAGCATCAGGCACAGCGTCCGTGCCGGCTTGAGACGGTTGATTGTGTCCATTCGCAGCACTATAGAGCCTCCGACCGGGTGGCGCATTGCGCAACTTGTCACAAACTGCGGACATCCCGGATCATTGCCGAAAGCGGCCTGCCACTCTTAATGAAGGAAACCATCCGACATAGACTCGAGAAGCTCTCCGATCGTTTCGAGGAGGTCGGCAGGCTGCTGGCCACCGATGAGGTCGCCGGCGGCTCGTCGCAGTTTCGCGACCTGTCGATGGAGTACGCGCGCCTCGCCCCGCTCGCCGAGCGCTACCGCGCCTACCGGGGACTCGAGCGCGACCTCGAGGCGGCCGCCGACATGGAAGGCGATGCGGACGCCGGCATGCGCGCGCTCGGCGCCGAGGAACTGGCCCGCGTCAGAGGGCAGATCGGCGCCGCGGAGGAGGAGCTGCGGCAGCTGCTGCTGCCGAAGGATCCGCGCGACGAGAAGAACATCTTCCTCGAGGTGCGCGCCGGCACGGGCGGTGATGAGGCGGCGATCTTCGCCGGCGACCTGTACCGCATGTACGCGCGCTACGCCGAATCGAAGGGCCTCACGGTCGAGGTGTTGAGCGAGAGCCCGGGCGAGCACGGCGGCTACAAGGAGATCATCAGCCGCATCGCCGGCAAGGGCGCGTTCTCGCTGCTCAAGTTCGAGTCCGGAACGCACCGCGTGCAGCGCGTGCCGGCGACCGAGGCGCAGGGGCGCATCCACACCTCGGCGGTCACCGTGGCGATCCTGCCGGAGCCGGATGAAGTCGGCGAGATCGAGATCAAGCCCGCGGAGCTGCGCATCGATACCTACCGCTCCTCGGGCGCCGGCGGCCAGCACGTCAACAAGACCGACTCGGCGGTGCGCATCACGCACCTGCCGAGCGGCATCGTGGTGGAGTGCCAGGATGAGCGCTCGCAGCACAAGAACCGGGCGCGCGCCATGGCACTGCTCAAGGCGCGCCTCGCCGCCGCCGCCGAGGAGAAGCAGCAGAGTGCCCAGGCCCAGTCGCGCCGCCTGCAGGTCGGCAGCGGCGATCGCTCCGAGCGCATCCGCACCTACAACTTCCCGCAGGGACGCGTCACCGACCACCGCATCGAGCTGACGCTCTACAAGCTCCCGCAGGTGATGGACGGGCAGCTCGACGAGCTCATCCAGGCGCTGCAACAGGAGCACCAGGCGGAGCTGCTCGCGGAAGAGGCATGAGCCAGAGCGCTCCCGACCTGACGGTCGATAGTGTCACGGGCATCGACGTATCGCTGGCGGTGGCCGGCCCGGGCGCCCGCTCCTACGCGTTCCTCATCGACTGGCACATCCGGCTGATTCTGGCCTTCGCCTGGTTCGCCTTCGGTGCACTCCTCTTTAATGGGCGCATGAGCCTGGCGGTGCCCGCCACGCCGAACAGCCGCTGGTTCGTGCTGGTGCTGCTGCCGGCGGCGGCGATCTATTTCCTCTACCACTACGTGCTCGAGCTCGCCATGCACGGGCGCACCCCGGGCAAGCGCGCCGCGGGTGTGCACATCGTGACGCGCGACGGCAGCGCCCCGGGCGTGGGCGCACTGCTCACCCGCAACGTCTTTCGCCTGATCGACTGTCTGCCGATCTGCTACGGCGTGGGACTGGTGGCGGTGGCGGTGACGCGCGAGCACCTGCGCATCGGCGACATGGCGGCCGGCACGCTGCTGGTCTATGAGCGCGCGGCGGCGGCGCCGCCGGCCGAGTTCCTCAACCACGCGACACTCGACGCCACCGGCATGGAGATCGTCCAGGAGCTGCTGGCACGCTGGGGAGCGCTCGATCCCGAGGCGCGCGTCGCCCTCGCGCGGCGCGTGCTCTCGCGCTACGCGCCGGGCGAGCCGGGGGAGGCGGGCGATGGGACCGGCGCCACGGGCGAGGGCGAGACGCTGCGGCGGCGGCTCGAGCGGCTGACCGGGGCATGAGCGTGCGCGGCAACGGCGCCGCGCGCGAGCGCGCACTGACCGTGAGCCTGATGAAGCGTGCCGCGCTCTGGCGCGACGCCGATGCGCGCGCGCGGCGGCTCGCGCATGGACGCAGCGACGACGCCGCGGACGCCACGCGCATGGCCGACGACTATCGGCTGCTCGCGCACGATCTGGCGCGCGTGCGCACCCTGCTGCCCGACAGCCGCACACGCGAATATCTCGAGGCAGCCTACGCCCGCGCCCACGCGACGCTGCATCACGGCGCCTGGCGCCTGGGCAGCGCGCTGCTCGAGCTGTTCCGCGACGAGCTTCCGGGCGTCAGCGCCGCGCTCGCGCCCCACATCGCCTGGTCGACCGGGATCTTCGTGCTCACGGTCGCCGCGGGCTACGCGCTCGTCGACCGCTACCCCGAGCTGATCGCCCTGTTCGCCTCCCCCGACCTGATCGCGAGCGTCGAGCACGGCCGGCTCTGGACGGCGGGCCTGCTGAACGTCGTGCCCTCCTCGGTGCTGTCGGTGCAGATCCTCGCGAACAACATCGTGGTGAGCCTGATCGCCTACTGCGCCGGCTTTTTCTTCGGGCTGGGCACTCTTTATATACTCGGCCTGAACGGCCTGATGCTCGGTGCGGTGTTCGCCTTCGTCAGCCGCCACGGCCTCGCCGGGCAGCTCGCCGCCTTCATCGTGCCGCACGGCTGCGTCGAGCTCTCGGTGATGTGCCTGTCGGGGGCCGCGGGAGCGGCGGTGGGCGAGGCCCTGGTCCGTCCCGGCCAGGCGAGCCGCATCGAATCGTTCCGGGTGGCGGCACTCAGCTCGGGCAAGCTGCTGGCCGCCTGCGCGGTGCTGCTGGTGGGCGCGGGACTGATCGAGGGATTCGTCTCGCCCGATCCGCGCTTTCCCCTCTGGAGCCGGATCGTGATCGGCGTCGGCTACTGGGCCGTGATGCTGGCGCTGCTGTCGGGGCGGCTGTTACCGCGGCCGCGCGGGCGCTAGATCACTTGCTCGGGATCGCGACGTCCCTGTCGCGCCCCTCGCGCGGCTCGCGAAAGGCGCGACTTTCGCTCGCCGCTCGCCACCTGCGGCGGCGGGCACATCCATGTGCCTGAGGCGATTCGCGCACTACACGCGCCGCGAGCGCCGCAGCGCCTCGTACTCGGCGAACACTGCCACCTCGAGGTCCCCGGCAGGAGCGGCGACCACCGGTGCGCCGAGGCGCACGAGCAGCGCGCGCTGTGCGGCAGCCCGCGCCTCGTGCTCGGTGGCGGCGAGCGCGATCCACGGGTCTTCCCAGGCGCGCGCCTCGCGACGCGCCAGCGCCTCGATCTCGGTGCTGCGCACTCCGGCCACCACCGTCAGATGCGGCGGAGACAGCAGCCGCACCGCGCGCGTCAGCTGACCGGCGATGCTGGCGTCGTCGAGGTCGGTGAGCAGCACCACGAGGCTGCGGTGCTTGAGCAGCGCGCGGATGCGGATCGCGGCAGCGGTCGGATCGGATTCCGCCGCCTGCACCGCGAGCTCCTCGAGCGAGCGCCGTACGCGCGTCATGCCGGCGAGCCCGCGTGCCGGCGCACAGGCTGCCAGCACCCGGTCCGCATAGACGACGAGCCCGATGCGGTCGTCGTTGCGGGTGGCGATCTCGGCGAAGCGCGCCGCGATGTTGGCATAGAGGCCGAAGCGATCGAGCCTGCCGGCACCCACGCGGCTGAAGCGCCCGGCGTCCACGGCGACCAGGATGTCGAGGTGCTGATCCTCGCTGAACTCGCGCGTGATGAGCGTGCGGCTGCGGGCGCTGGCCTTCCAGTCGATGCGCGAGAGGGGATCGCCCGGCGCATAGGCGCGCAGCTGATGGAGCTCGGCGCCAGCGCCGGCGACGCGCCGCGTGCGGGTGCCGCCGGGCAGCCCCCGCGGCCGCAGCGCGGGGCGCAGCGTGTCGGGGGCCACACGCACCTCCTCCGCCGGCTCGAAGGCGCGCGTCCACCAGCCGAGGCGCAATGGCCCGAGCACCCGCGCCGGCAGCCTCGGCCAGCGCTGTGGCCCGAGCCGCACGGGAGTCAGCGTGAAGGGATCGCGGGCCGTGCCGTGCGCCGGTGCCGTGAGGCGGCGCACCGCGCCGAGCGGCTCGAAGCCTGGCGGCATCGCCGGCGCGTACTCGATGGTGAGCGGCCGCGCCGCCGCGTTGGCCAGCTCGAGCGCCGCCGGCTGCACGCGGCCGAGGAAGGCACGCGGTGCGGTGGCGAGGTGCACCGCGAGGCTGACACGCCGCAGGCAGAGCACCTCGATCGTGAGCCCGACGAGGAGCAGCGCGAGCGGAATGCGCCACAACCCCGCGAGGCCCGCCTCCCCCGACCAGATCGCGCCGATCGCGAGCACGGCGGCGAGAAATACCAGCAGGTAGGCGCGGCGGGCGAGATGCATCAGCGCGGCACCGGCGTCTCGGCCAGGAGGCTCATCACCACCTCGACGTCGGTCGCGCCCTCGAGGGCCGCCTCGGGCGTCAGCACCAGGCGGTGTGCCATCACCCAGACCGCGGCTTCCTTGACGTCGTCGGGCGTCACGAAGTCGGCGCTGCGCAGCCCCGCGGTGATGCGTGCTGCCTTGAGGAGCGCGAGCGCGCCGCGGGTCGACAGCCCGAGCGACAGCCGCGGGTGCACCCGCGAGGCCTGCGCCAGATCGAGCACGTAGGCGATCAACGCCGCCTCGACGTGCATGGCCTGCGCCGCGGCACGCGCCTCAGCGAGCAGCGCGCGCGGCAGCGCCGCGACCTCGGCGAGCGTCGTCTGGGCGGCGGCCAGCATGCCGCCGTAGCGAGCGAGGATCTCGGCCTCGGCCTCGCGCGCGGGGTAATCGACCTCGATACGCAGCATGAAGCGGTCGAGCTGCGACTCCGGCAGCGGGTAGGTGCCTTCGAACTCGCGCGGATTCTGGGTGGCGAGCACCAGGAAGTCCTCGGGCAGCGGCAGCGCCTCGCGCTCGATGCTCACCTGGCGCTCTTCCATCGCCTCGAGCAGCGCCGACTGGGTCTTGGGACCGGCGCGGTTGATCTCGTCCACCAGCACGACGTCGGCGAACAACGGTCCGGGGCGAAACACGAACGCGCTGCGCGCCTCATCGAACACCTGCACGCCGATGATGTCGCTCGGCATCAGGTCGGGAGTGCCCTGGATGCGCTTGAACTCCCCGCCGAGCGTGCGCGCCAGCGCCTTCGCCAGCAGCGTCTTGCCGAGGCCCGGCACGCCCTGCACCAGCACGTGGCCGCGCGCAGTGAGCGCGATGGTGAGCGCGCGCGCGGCGGCCTGCGCGCCGATCACCGCACGCCCGAGCTCGCGGGCGAGCCGGCTTTCGAGTTCGAGGATCGATGCACTCATGCGGCGAGCTGCCTTTCGATGCGGATCATGAGATTGTGGAGGCGCGCGAGCGGCACCCGGCCGGCCGAGTGCGCGGCGGCGTACCACTCGCGCAGCTGCTCGAGGTCGTCACGCGCGATGCGCGGATGCTGCTCGAGCAGCTGCCACGGCGGACCGCCGGACTGCGCCGCGCGCGGCGCGCGCGCCCGCAGCCGCCGGAAGAAATGCTCGAACATGCGCCGCGCCGCCGCCGGTGCGCTCAAGGCGCGCGCCAGGAACAGGCCCGTGGCGCGCACCAGCTGTGCCTCGCGCGGCGCGGCGGTACGTCCTGCCGGCACCCGCAGCCGCGTGCCGCCCAGCACCCACGTCAGCCAGAGCGCCGCGAGCACGCCGAGCGTGGCGTAGAGGCGCGGATCCCGCCAGAACTTCTCCGGGTCATAGGCGTCGGACAGTCCCTGGTGCTCATCGTCAAAGAGCACCGTGCCGCCGGGCCCGAGGCTCGCCCCGACGATGTTGGCGAGGAGGCGCGCGTTGTCGGCGAGCCCGAGTGCGCGGTTGCTGAAAAGCGAGCCGAAGCCGCTCACGATGACCGTGCCGCTGCCGTGCGGCCGCACCCACAGCGCTCCCGCGGCGGTCTCGCGCGCGTGCGCCAGGCACAACATGAACCCATCCTGCGGCAGGCCGAGCGTCCACGCCTGCGCGGCAAGCGCGCGGCGCGGATAATCGGAGAGCGCCACCGCGGAAGCTACGCCGTCGAGAAACACGTGGGCGCGATTCGGCACCAGGATGCTGCGCTGCGGCTCAGCGAGCCGCCGTGATGCGGAGGCCACCGCCGCGCCGAGATCGGACGCCTGGGCCGCCCGGCGGCGCACTGCCGGCGCCGTGCGGGGGCTCGCGCGCGGCAACGCACGGCCGAGGCCGGTGAGATCGGCCAGCTCGCTATCGAGGCCGCTGCGGCCTATCGCCCAGTCGGGCCGGTCCTCGAACGCCGCTAGCACCAGCAGCGTGTTGCCGGCCTCCAGCCATTCATCGAGGGAATGCAGCTCCCCGGCCCCGAATGGCGTCGCGACCGGCAGGCTGACGATCAGAAGGTTGCCGCTCAGCGTGAGGTCCACCGCGGTCAGGGCGCCGTCGAAGCGTGTGCGCACCGCGCGCGTCCGCAGGCGCTCTCCGGCGAGCCAGGCGCTCGCGGCGGCGAGGCCGTTGTCACCGCGCTCGACGGTGGTCGGCAGCGTCACCTCGGCGCGCTGCGCCTCGCCGACGTGCACGAACAGCGTGATGAACAGCAGCAGCGCGCCGAGCGCGCAGGCGAGCGTGATCAGGCGCTCGTTCATGCGGGCGCCCGGCTGAGGCCATCGAGCAGCTCGCGGCCGCGCGCGAGCGCCCCGGTGAGCATCCCGGCCGGCAGCGCCCGCCCCGAGAAGCGCAGCTGCTCGCATACCTGCGCGAGGTCGGCGAGGCGCGCGCGATCGCTCGCGTCGCTGAGATGGGCCGCGCGCAGCAGCTCACGCACCGTGAGCGCCCTCGCCGGCGGCAGGCGCTCGAGCTCGGCGAGGCGCGCGGCGACCAGCTCGAGCAGCAAACGCGGCTGCTCGGAGGGCGAGGCCGCCTCGATGCTCACCAGGCCGGCGGCCGCGGCGGTACGCAGCGCGCCGCCGCCCGCGGCCCGCGGCCGCGCACCCAAGCGCAGCCACCCCGCGGTACGCAGCTCGCTCACGACCATCGTGCCCGCGAGCAGCGCGACCAGTGCCAGCGCGCCGAGTGCCAGGATCCGGGCGAGGGCGGCGCGGGTGCTGAGGACATCGAGCAACCGCGCGAGCCACCCGGGGCGGCTGGCGGATTCACGCTCGCCCAGCATCTCGCGCAGCCACCCCTTGAAACGCTCCCACCACGTGCCCTGGCCGTGCGGCGCCGGTGCGAGCGCGGCGAGCACCGCGGCCAGGTGCGCGGGCTGCGGCATATCGGCGCCGGGACTGCGCCGTGACTCACGCGCGATCAGCGCGCGCAGCTCCCGGAGGCCCGCGGCCGACAGGTTGTTGCCCTCTTGGTCCCAGCCGCGCGGCAGCCAGGCCGCCCACGGGCTCTGCGCCAGGGCGGGGGTAAGCTCGGGACAACGGGCAGCGATCCGCTCGTAGCCGGCCTCGAGGCCGGGCGGGAGCTGCGCGATGCAGGCGTCGAGCGCGCTCGCGGCGTCGCGCGCGAGTGCCGGCGGGGCCGCCAGCGCGAGGAGCAGCGCCGCAAGCGCAGAGCGCATGAGCTACCCGGCGGCGGAGATTCTCTGGGCGATGTCGGCGCCCTCCCTGCGCACCGACAGGTCGCCGTACACCGCGAGCGCCAGGGAAGTATAGAACGGCGTGCCGAGCGCGCTCAGGATCACCACCATCACGGTCGTGATGGCGGTCGTGACGGCAAGATCTCCGTGCGCCAGCGGGATCGCCACGGCCATCGACACCACGCCGGCGAGCGCATACAGCACGAACAGCAGCACCAGCCCGACGGTATAGATTGCCGCCAGCCGCCAGAAGCTGCCGGACACCAGCCGCCAGCTGTGCACCATGCTGTCGAGCGGGCCTTGGCCGGTGATCAGCAGCACCGGCCCGGCGCACGACAATGCGACCGCGACATAGGTCGCGGGGAGCGACAGCACCAGGACCGCGAGCAGCATCATCGCGGGACCGGCGCTGCGAAAGGCTGCCACCGGGATGAACCATACGGCGGTCGCCAGCAGGATCAGGATTCCCATGAGCACGATGGCCGGGAGCCTGCGCAGGACGGTCGCGAGCTCGCCGCCCGCATCGGCGGCGCGGCCGCTGATTACCGCGTATTGGCGCAGCAGGATCGCGCTCCACAGCAGCACCGTGAGCAGCGTTCCCACCAAGTCCAGCAGCCAGAAGACCGGGTCGCGCTGCTCGAGCAGGCTGCCGAGCGGGTGATGGGTGGCCAGGTTATAGATGTTGGGGAGCTCGCTGCCGATCACGGCGAGCCCCGCAAACAACAGGCAGGTGAGGAGCGTCGCGCGGAAGATGCGGAATGCGAGATCGATGGTCTCCCCGACCGACAACGGCCGCGGCGGCGGGTACAGATTGGTGGCCATTCGTGCATATTAGCCAATATGACCGTCGAGGCCCTGCTCAATCGGGCGGCCGGAGCGGCCGCCGGCCTGGACGCGGAGCTGCTGCTGGCACATGTCCTCGCCGTGCCACGCGCCCGGTTGAAGTCGCACCCGCAGGCGCCGGTGGAGCCGGCGGCGGCCGAGCGCTTCCTCGCGCTCCTCGGGCGGCGCGCCGCGGGCGAGCCACTCGCCTACCTCACCGGCCGGCGGGAGTTCTGGTCGCTCGACCTCGCGGTCACACCTGACGTGCTGATCCCCCGGCCGGAGACCGAGCTGCTGGTGGAGCGCGCCCTCGCCGTTGGATCGGCCGAGCCGCTGCGCGTCGCGGACCTCGGCACCGGTTCCGGGGCGGTCGCGCTCGCGCTCGCCCGGGAGCGCCCCCGCTGGCGGATCGTCGCCACCGACGTGTCGGCGCCCGCGCTCGCGGTGGCGCGCGCCAACGCCGCCGCGCTCGGCTTGAGTCAGATCGAGTTCCTGTCGGGCAGCTGGTTCGAGCCCCTCGGGGAGGCGCGCTTCGACCTGATCGTGAGCAACCCGCCGTATGTCGCCGCCGACGATCCGGCCCTCTCGGGCCCGGCACTCGCCTTCGAGCCGGCGCTCGCGCTCACACCGCCCGGAGGCGACGCCCTCGCCTCGCTCAGGGTCCTGGCGCGCGGCGCTCCGGCGCGCCTCACGCACGGCGGCTGGCTGCTGCTCGAGCACGGCGCCACCCAGGGGCGCGAGGTGCGCGCTGAGCTTGTCGCCGCCGGCTTCACTCACGTACGCTCGCACCGCGATCTCGCCGGACACGAGCGCATGACGGAAGGACAACGATGATCAGATTCGAAACCTCGCACGGCGCCTTCACGGTGGAGCTGTTTCCGAAGGAGGCGCCCGTGACGGTCGAGAATTTCCTCAAGTACGTCGACGACGGCTTCTTCGACGGCACCATCTTCCATCGCATCGTTCCGGGCTTCGTCATCCAGGGCGGCGGGCTGACGGCGGACTTCGCCAACAAGAAGACGCGCGCGCCCATCCGCAACGAGGCGAAGAACGGCCTGAAGAACACCCGCGGCTCGCTGTCCATGGCGCGCACCAGCGACATCAACAGCGCCACCTCGCAGTTCTTCGTCAACCTGAAGGACAACGGCTTCCTCGACCATGGCCCGCGCGACTATGGCTACGCGGTATTCGGCCGCGTGACCGACGGCATGGACGTCATCGACAAGATCGCGGGCCTCGGCACCGGCACGCGCAAGGGTTACCAGGACGCGCCGCTCGACGACGTCGTGATCATCTCGGCACGCCGCCTCGAGCCGGCGTAAACGCGCCGTGCGCGCACCCCGGCAACGCCGCGGGTTCGCCCGGCGGCTGCTGCAGATTCTCGGGGTGGCGCTGCTCGCCTGGGTGCTGCTCACTGCCGTCCCGGTGCTGGTGCTGCGCTGGCTGCACCCGCTCACCAGCGCCTTCATGCTCGAGGCGGCTGCGCAGGCGGCGCTCGCGAACCAGCGCGACTATCACACCGACTACCGCTGGGTCAGCCTCGAGCACATCTCGCGCCACGCCGCCATCGCGGTCATCGCCTCCGAGGATCAGCAGTTCCCGTTCCACGCCGGCTTCGACTTCGACTCGATCCGCGAGGCGGTGCGCGCCAGCGAGCGCGGCAAGCGGCTGCGCGGCGCGAGCACCATCTCGCAGCAGGTCGCCAAGAATCTGTTTCTCTGGCCGGGACACAGCTTCGTGCGCAAGGGCTTCGAGGCCTACTTCACCGTGCTGATCGAGGCGCTGTGGCCCAAGGAGCGGATCCTCGAGATGTACCTCAATGTTGCGCAGTTCGGCGACGGCATCTACGGCGTGCAGGCGGCCGGTGAGCGCTTCTGGCGCACGCCGGCGCTGCGACTGACTTCCGAAGAGTCCGCGCTGCTCGCGGCGGTGCTGCCGAATCCCCTGCGCCTGCACGCCGACCGCCCCTCCGCCTACGTGCTCGAGCGGCGCGACTGGATTCTCGAGCAGATGCGCGAGCTTGGCGGCGCGGGCTACCTGCGCGAGGTGGAGCAGGAGCGGCGCAAGCCGCGCTAGTTCGCACGCTCAGATTGGCCGAAGCTCGGCAGCCGGCCGTGATTCAGGAGCAGGCAACCAGGTGTCGCGACGCCCGGTCCGGGCGGGCGCCTCCCAATTGCAGCCGCTCTGCGACGCATTTCACAACCGGAGGAAATGACCTGATTATTTTCCTTCAACGACTCCATTTTTCGGCGAGCGCGCCGCTGCCTGACACGTAGCCGCTGAACTCTTTTTGAGGAGGTCCGCCAAAGTGTGCTCCCAGGCAGTGAAACAGGCGATCTGCAAACGGATCGCCTCCAGCGAATACGGCCTCGGATTGATCAAGAAGCACGGCAGCTCACGCATCATGTACGAAATTGAGCAGCAGGCCAGAACCTACGAGGCTTCATCCGTCGTCGAGACAGGCTCAAGCGCCGTCAATCGCTGGGTGAGCGCTATCGAGCACCGCCTCTCAAGATAATCCGGCAAACGTCGGTCGCTGAGAGCTACCTGGAGTGCTTCTGAGCCGCATAACCACTGACTCCAAGCAGATGCAACGACACATAGGGTTCGTTTCCGACTACCCAGCTGTCGTGGCCGGGAGGCCCTGGTGGAACGTAAAACGCGTCGCCTGCCTTCATCTCGATCACAGTCTGGCCTTCAATGGCTGCGGTCGCGCATCCCGAAACTACCAAACCGACGTGCTCGACGTCGCATAACCTCTTGCCAAGGGAGGGCCCGACGTGCTGTGACCACTTCCATCCCGGCAAGTACGTTGCACGATCAATTGTCATGCCACCAAGGTGAATGATCTCGAACTTGCCCTTTTCGAAAGTCCGAACTTCGTCAGGCTGTTCGAAACGCTTCAGGATCACTTCAAGCATGGCCCTCTCCCGTCAGTCAGTCGCGAATCGGCCAGAAGCGGACTGCCGCGGCGGTTTGACAGTTATCCGGAGAGCAGACGCTCACTTGGCCGGTGGCACCCTTGCCAAGTGCTCGGCTAAGGCCACCCAACGGCCGTGCCGGTGCACGTAGGTTACCGTGTAACGGTATACCTTCGTGGAAAGGACGCCGTCTTCCGTCCCCTGGTAGGAGTCGGTGCCAACGACGACGACGGTGTCATCATCAACAATCACCTTCTCGTCGGTTAGAGTTTGCGACTCTGTGGGGTCGGCCGCGCCGTCGGTGACTGCCTTGATGAACGCCACCTTGTCGTAGGTTCTCCCACCGCCAAAGGTTGCCAGGAATTTGTCGTCAAGAATGCGCTGTAGCGTTGCTGCATCGTGCCTGACTTCTGCGGCCACCCACACCTTCTCAAGGTCCAATACCTGTTGCGTTGCATCAGCTTCCGAAAGGGCGCTGAGGTGCTTTGGCTCCGCTGGTAACACCGCCTCGGCTACACAGTAAGTAAGTGTGAGGACGAGGATGCGCCGCTTCATGGGAGCTCCCACTGTTAGCCGCTTGAGCCGGAACTATACTGAATTTTGCGTCGACCGCTGGAGGGGAGATGCCTATGAACAAGGCTTGGCATCGCACTCACAAGATGCCCGTCGGAGCCACGCTGCAGCAGCGGATTCGGTGGCATGTGCAGCACGTCAAACATTGTGGTTGTCGCCCGATTCCAAGGTCCGTCGGACGCGCAATGCTGCGAAGGCATTGAGCCCCTGCTCATAGAGAAGGCTCGAGATTGCGCTGCAGCAACGGAAATCGCAGCGGCGTCCTCTTCAGTTCGCCGCCTTTGCGGCTTTCTCGATCAGAGCCGCAACCTCCTTTGAATGAGAGAGGAATATGGCGTGGCTGCCGGAAAGCTCGATGGTCTCGGACTTGGCCCTCGCGGCCATGAATCGTTCGAGCTCCGGATTGATCATGCGGTCCTGCTTCGCAACGACCGCATAGCTCGGTTTGTCAGCCCATGCGGCGACGGTGGTTTTGGTTCCCAGGATTTCCTCTGCGATCGGCACCTGGGAAATTGCCATGAAGCGTGCGACGGGCTTGGGCACATCGGCGGCAAAATCCCCGGGGAAGACGTCGGGTTTGACGGCCAGGAAGCCTCCGCCGACCGGGGCGATGCTGTTGGCGGCTGGCGGAGTTTTCGCCAGCAGCGCACCGGCGCTGTCGCCAACCGCCGGCTGAAAGGCCGCCACGTAGACCAGAGCTCTGACGGCCGCATGCACACCTGCCTCGGTGATGATCATCCCGCCGTAGCTGTGGCCGACGAGCACACAGGGGCCCGCCCGCTCGAGCACCAGGCGGGTGGCGGTGACGTCGGCGGCGAAGCTCGTTTCGGGCTCCTGGACGACGTGGACGATGTAGCCGTGACGCCCCAGGATGTCAGCGACCGGTCTCCATCCGGAGCCGTCGGCGAATGCGCCGTGGACGAGAACGACGCTGGTGACCGCTGCGTGCGCGACCGACATGGAGGCAACGCTCATGATCAGGGCCCATACGACTGTTAAGGTTTTCATGGGATCCTCACGCTAGGACTTGGGTGAGAGCCGGATGTGCATTCGCCAATTTCAGTTGCATCATTCTATAAGGCGTACGGCGGGAGCTGGCAGGAGCTGCCGCTCAGTCGATCCAGGAAGTTTCCCCGAGACTGGGCGGTCGCGCGTATAGGATACTCAAGCTACAGTTGTCGCGACATCCTGACCAGCGCCAAGGCATGCGAGAGCTCCTTCCGTTGCCTGCCGCAGTGACTGGAGACAGCCCCATGCGCGATGACGCTCCGGATCGGCGCCGCCGCGAGCTACTCGCGCTGCTGACGGCGATGGCATCGGTCGGGGTGTTGCTGCCAGCGTCGGGGGCCGTCGCGCGGTTGCGTGTGGGTGTCGCAGGCGGCGGTATCATCGGCGCCTCGATCGCGATGCACCTGGCGCGCTCGGGCGCTTTGGTGTGGCTCTTCGAAAAAGCCGGGCCCGCGCAAGGTGCGACGCGAAACTCCTTCGCCTGGGTCAACGCGTTCGTCGATGACCCACATTACCGTGCGCTGCGACTCGCGAGCATCGCCGCTTATCACGCGCTCGATCAGGCGCTCTCACTGGAGGTGGTGTGGGGCGGATATCTCGATTGGGCGAGTAACGCGGCGGAGGCCGCTACGGTGCGCGCCAATGCACGCCAACTCGAGGGCTCGCAGTATCCCGTGCGAGCGGTGGCACCGGGCGAGATCGGGCAACTCGATCCGAATCTCGCAACTGGACCGGTGAGCGCGGCCATCTACTCTTCGATCGATGGACACCTCGACCCAGTCCATGTGACCGGGCGGCTTCTCGCGGCTGCCACTGCGGCGGGTGCGACAGTGCTCTATCCCTGCGAGCTGACCGCTCTCGACATCGCCAGCGGCCAGCTGCGTGCCGTGCGCACCACGCAGGGGACCTTCGCCCTCGATCGGCTGGTGGTGGCCGCAGGAGTCGACACCCCACGGCTTCTTGCCATGGCGGGCTTCTCGCTCGCGCTGCGACACGCGCCCGGCATCCTCGCTCACAGCGCGAGCCTCGCACCGCTCACGCGCCTAGTGCACGACGCCCCCAGTGGCGTCTCATTCAAACAGATGACCGACGGCTCGGTAGTCGGCACCGATGCGCCGACTCCCCCCGACACTCCCGCGCATCAGGAGATCCGTGCGCACGCAGCACAGTTCCCCACCGAGGAGCTTCGGCGCGCGCACGGCGAGCGCATCCTTGGCAAGATAGCGAAGTTCCTGCCCGGGGTGCGCGCCGCGCCTCTCGAACGCCTCACGCTCGGATTTCGCCCGATGCCGACTGACGAGCTGCCGGTGATGGGTTCTCTCCCGACCTGCCGCACTATTCACGTCGCGGTTACGCACAGTGGGGTGACGCTTGCGCCAATCGTCGGACGCCTCATTGCTGAGGAAGTCCTGAACGGATCTCGAGCAGAGCTGTTCGCCCCCTATCGGCCAGAGCGATTCGGCGTTAATTCGCCCACCATGAGCTGAACCGTTCCAAGCCGCAGCCGATTCGGCGGTTTGACATTGCTGCGTTCAGAGAACGTGGCTATCAGCACTCAGGCCTGCTGCCACGAGACCTGAATCACGGCCGATATCGCTACCATGCATTCCCTACATGGCGTCGCGGAAACTCCCGGCAGGCTCACGCCACCAGGGCCGCTTAGTCTTGCGGCATGCGATACAAGGCTCCGCTCGTGACCGCAGTTTCGTTCGCCTTAGCGGCTTCGCCGCTGCTGTTGGCAAGCGACGATCCCAGCAGGGCCGCGCTCGGGGCGATCTCCATCGCCGCAGAATCCGACTGGATTCGGCTCGACAACTTCCTGGAGGCTAAGACGATCCGGGAGAGCATCAGAGTGGCGAAGGATGGCCAGAGAGTTGCAAGCGGCCGTTTTTGGCTGAGGGCCGGGTATGGACAGGAGGCCTATTCCCTTTTGCTGACCGAGGTGGACTGCGGCAGCGGACACCGCTCCCTCAGATTCCTGACGATAGACACCTTCCGGGCCTCTGGCGCGCCGATCAAGCACTTCGACAAGCAGGGGTGGACGTTAGTCCTCCCAGACAGCATCGGCCGTTACCTCACGGCCTTGTGCGATTCGCCGCCGCAGACATAGTCCTCGCTAACTTCCGCTGAGCGTCGAGGTGATGGCGTACTTGCTGGTCGATGAGGCGCCTGTGACCGCCATGGTTAGTTGGGCGGCGGAGAGGCTGGTGTTCAAGCTGGCGAGACCGGTGAACTGCACACCGTTGAGCACGGCATAGGTGCCGGTGCAATTGCCGAAGGTGTAGGCCACCTCGTAGATGTCGTGACTGCTGTCGTTGGTGGAAATGGAACCGTTGAGGACGCAGCCGTTCGAGGCATTCTGCTCGGTCATGTCGCCGTTGCTGGTGATCGACAGCACGGCGCCGGTGACACTGTCAGTGTAATTGGCGCTGACCGCCGCGGTGGATGAGGCGTTGTTCGACAGCGCTTCGAATGTGAGGGACCACGAGCCGCCGATGGCCGTCCCGGCGTTGGTCGTGAAGCTGAGGGTGGCAGTGATGGTGCTGCCCGTCGTAACCGTGCCATTAAGCGTACCGAGTCCGTAGGTCGACCCGTCGCTGAACGCAGCTGGGAAGTCGCTGTAACCGTCCACGGTAACGGCGATGGTGTCGGCCGAGACCTGCGCTGTGCCGAAGAACTGGACGCCGTCGCCGCGAATGAAGGTCGCCTGTCCGGCAGAGTTGATGAAGGCAGTAACGCTTAAGCCACTCACCGAGTCGGTACCGCTCCACACGCCGGTCGCCGAGGCATTGGTGGTGCTGCCCGAGGTGTCATCAGAGCTCGAGTTGCAACCGGCAACCGACAGCGCGGCGACTATGACGCCAATGATTCCGACGAGTCTGATCCGATGTGCTCTCATGGGCTTCCCTCCCTGACCCAAAGCAGGGCCTGGCGTGGCGGATCGCAGCTGAGACGGCGAATTGAAGCACTCAGCCGCTGCGGGCGCTGTTACCGCGAGTAACGAAATCCGCAACCATCAGGCGAAGAACACTTGGTTACCAGTGATGCTCGGGCAGGTCACAAAGGTGGTGTAGTCTCGTCGCACTGCCCGTTCAGCAGGCCCACAGGGGGAATATCAAATGAGAATCCGATCTCTCGCGCCTCTGATGCTTGTCGGTGCCTTGATCGCTGTCGAATTTGCAGAAGCGCAAGCCCCTGCGCCATCGCCCGATGCGCAGGCCGCGCGCGCGGCGGTCCACAAGGCCTGCCAGTCGGATATGCAGACTCTCTGCGCCAATAAGCAGGGCCGTGAGGCCATGCAGTGCCTCCGAAGCAATGCGGACAAACTGAGCGCCGATTGCAAGGATGCCCTCTCGAAACTCCCCAAGCGTCCCCCGCCAGCACCTCAGGGGCAGTAGACACCCCTCTGCAGCCATCTTGATCGGGTCGCGCCGGCGCGAGCCGCAGCGGCCGAAATGCCCCCTGTCCGCTTTGCGTTGCCCGAGTGGCAGCTATTGAGAGAACCGATCGGCCAGGGTCGCATTCCGTCCTTCGGCTCCGAGAGCAAGGCGACGGTCGCCGTCCGGGCCAGGAGCGGACCGTCGAACAGGCAGCGGGATTTTCCGAATAGCGGACCTTCGGGAGGCAACCCCTGACTCAGTAGGCGGCCGCTACCCAGTTCTGCTTCGACTTCTTCGGCCGCTTGTAGCCGGTGTCCAGCTGGCGCGGCGGCAGCTCAAGTTCGACTGGCAGGAGGTCTTTGTACGGGATCTGGTGCAGCAGGTGGCGGATGCAGTTGAGCCGCGCGCGCTTCTTGTTGTCGGCGTCGACGAGGCACCAAGGCGTCTTCTTGCGGTCGGTGTGCTTCAGCATCACGTCCTTGGCCTTCGAGTACTCGACCCAGTACTTGCGCGCTTCGAGGTCCATTGGACTCAGTTTCCAGCGCTTGATGGGGTTGTGCATGCGCTCGACGAAGCGC
>DASPSF010000038.1:0-23725 GCA_035624075.1 Steroidobacteraceae bacterium
CGGGGTGGCGACGCTTTTCATCCAGTCGCACGTGGCCGAGCACGCCGAGCTTCACCTGCTGCTCTCGATGATCATGCCGCTCGGCTGGCTCGAGCGCGTGCCGAGCTACAAGGACCAGCAGGAGCAGCTGAAGGAGAAGGATCTCGCCACCTACGGCTTCCTCGGCTACCCGCTGCTGCAGAGTGCCGACATTCTGGTCTACCGTGCGGCCTACGTGCCGGTGGGCGAGGACCAGGTGGCGCACGTCGAGCTGACGCGCGAGACCGCGCGGCGCTTCAACCACCTCTACGGCCGCGAGCCCGACTTCGAGGCCAAGGCCGAGAAGGCCGTGAAGAGCCTCGGCTCGCGCAACGCCACCAACTATCGCGCGATGAGGCGCAAGTTCCAGGAGGGCGGCGACGCCGAGGCGCTCGAGCGCGCCCGCGCCCTGGTCCAGAGCAACAACCGCATCACGGTCGCCGACCGCGAGCGGCTGCTCGGGTTCCTCGAGGGCACCGGCGTCACGATCCTGCCCGAGCCGCAGGTGCTGCTGACCGCGACGCCCAAGGTGCCGGGGCTCGACGGCCGCAAGATGTCGAAGTCCTACGGCAACACCATCGGCTTGCGGGAAGAACCCGATGCGGTGGTGCAGAAGCTCAAGGCGATGAAGACCGATCCGGCGCGCGTGCGGCGCACCGATCCCGGCGACCCGGACAAGTGCCCGGTGTGGGACCTGCACAAGATCTATTCCGACGACGCGACGCGCCAGTGGGCCAGCGAGGGCTGCCGCAGCGCGGGCATCGGCTGCCTCGAGTGCAAGCAGCCGGTGATCGACAAGATCGTCGAGGAGATCTCCGGCATGCGCCGGCGCGCACAGGAGTTCGAGGACAATCCCGAGCTGGTGCGCAGCATCGTCGCCGAGGGCGCCGACAAGGCGCGCGCCGCAGCCCGCGAGACGCTCGATGAGGTGCGGCGCGCCATGCACCTGCGGGACTCATGAAACCCAACCTCACCATCGTGGTGTCCAACGCCCCGGCCCAGCCCGCCCCGCCGGAGGGCGCGCCCGAGCAGGTGGAGATGCCGTTCGCGGTGGTGAACGGCGAGCCGATCTCGCAGCTGCCACGCGACCTCTACATCCCGCCGCAGGCGCTCGAGGTATTCCTCGAGGCCTTCGAGGGGCCGCTCGACCTGCTGCTCTACCTCATCCGCCGCCAGAACCTCGACATCCTCGACATCCCGCTGGCCGAGATCACGCGCCAGTACATGCAGTACATCGAGCTGATGCAGGACCTGCAGCTCGAGCTGGCAGGCGAGTACCTGGTGATGGCCGCGACGCTCGCCGAGATCAAGTCGCGCATGCTGCTGCCGCGGCCGCCGGGCGTAACCGAGGAGGGCGAGGATCCGCGCGCCGAGCTGGTGCGGCGGCTGCAGGAATACGAGCGCTTCAAGCGCGCCGCGCAGGAGCTCGACGGGCTGACGCGGCTCGAGCGCGACGTGTGGCCGACGGTAGTCGAGCTCAAGGAGCGGCGCGTGACGCGCGCCCTGCCGCAGATCACGCTGCAGGAGATGCTGGTTGCGTTCAAGGAAGTGGTGGCGCGCGCCGAGATGTTCGCGCACCACCACATCGCACGCGAGCGGCTGTCGGTGGGCGAGCGCATGAGCGACATCCTCGCCCTGCTGGGCGAGGCCGGCTTCCTCGAGTTCACGCGGCTGTTCCGTCCCGAGGAGGGCCGCATGGGCGTGACCGTGACCTTCGTGGCGATCCTCGAGCTGATGCGTGAGGGTCTGATCGACATCGTGCAGGCCGAGGCTTACGCGCCGCTGCACGTGCGCGCCGCGCCCGCGGGACGCACCCTGCACCTGGTCGCCGACAAGGACCCCTCATGAACGAGTCCTACATCCGCAACGTGGTCGAAGCTGCGCTGCTGGCCGCCGGAGTGCCGCTGCCGCTGGCCGAGCTCGCGCGGCTCTTCGAGGAGGGCGCGCGCCCGGGCACGCAGCAGCTGCAGGCCGCGCTCGAGGCGCTGGCCGCGGAGTATGAGGGCCGCGGCATCGAGCTCAAGCACACCGCCGGCGGCTACCGCATCGTGGTGCGGCGCGAGCTGGCGGCCGAGATCTCGCGGCTGTGGCCGGAACGCGCGGTACGTTACTCGCGGGCGCTGCTCGAGACGCTGGCGCTGATCGCCTACCGCCAGCCGATCACCCGCGCGGAGATCGAGGCGGTGCGCGGCGTCGCGGTCAATCCCAACATCATCCGCACCATGCTCGAGCGCAACTGGGTGCGGGTGGTCGGCCATCGCGACGTGCCCGGGCACCCGGAGCTGCTCGGCACGACGCGCGAGTTCCTCGACTACTTCGGCCTGAAGAGCCTCGATGAGCTGCCGCCGCTCGCCGAGCTCCAGGCGATGGGCGACATCAACCTGCAGCTCGCGCTGGCGGGCGAGGCGGCGCCGGCCGCGGAGAGCGGCGGCGCCGCCGCCGCCGGCCCGGACGCCGACGGCGAGCCGGAAGCCGAGGATGACGAGCTCTCCGCCGGTGGCGACGGCTCGCACGAGCTGGTCGCCGCCCCCCGCGATCTGGACGGCTGATGCGGCGGCGGCCCGCGGCGGCGCGGCCACGCCGCTCGCGCGCGCCGGCCACGGCGGACGCTTCCCCTGAGCGATTGCAGAAGCTGCTGGCGCGCGCCGGCCTCGCCTCGCGCCGCGAGGTCGAGGCCTGGATCCGCGCCGGACGCCTCACGGTGAACGGCACGGTGGCGGAGCTCGGCACGCGCGCCACGGCCGCCGACCAGGTGCGTCTCGACGGCCGCCCGGTGCGGGTGCCGCGAGCGCCCGGCGCTGCCCGTGCGTTCCTCTGTCACCGCTCCCCGGGCGAGGAGCTCACGGCCGTGCTCGCACGGCTGCCGCGCCGCTCCGGCGCTCGCTTCATCGCCGTGAGCCCCATGCCGCGCGTCGACGGTGGGCTCGAGCTCATCGCCGCCGACGGCGCGCTGGCGGAGACTCTGCAGCGCCGGGTGCACACCTTAGTGAGCGAGTTCGGCGTGCGGGTGCGGGGCGAGCTCGGCGAGACGCAGCTTCAGGGGATCGCGGGCGGAGCGCTCGACAGCGGCGCGCAGCTCGTGATCGAGGGCTGCGAGCCCGGCGGCGGCGAGGGCGCCAACCGCTGGTACACCGTGACGGTGCGCGGCGCGAGCGGCAAGCAGGTGCGCCAGCTCTTCGAGCGGCAGGGTGCGCTGGTGAGCCGCGTGCTGCGCACGCGCTTAGGTTCCATCGCCCTGGGCCGCGTGCTCGGCCGCGGTCAGGCGCGGGAGCTCGAGTCCGAGGAGCTGCGCGAGCTCTTGTCGGCTGACGGCTGAGCATCGAACGCGCCGCCGGTGACGCCGCGGCTCGCCGGCCCGAGCAGCGCGATGTAGGGGCCGGTGAGCGAGGCGGGCAACGGCACCGTCGCCACATCCTCGGCCGGATACGCCTGGCGGCGCATCGCGGTGCGGGCGCGCCCGGGATTCAAGGTATTCACGCGAATGGCGCTGGTCCCCTCGAGCTCGTCGGCCAGCACCTGCGAGAGCCCCTCGAGAGCGAACTTCGAGACCGCATACGCGCCCCAGTAGGCACGGCCGCGGCGCCCGACGCCGCTCGAGGTGAAGACCACGGAGGCATCCGCCGATTTCTTGAGCAGTGGCAGCAGTACCTGCGTGAGGGCGAAGGCCGCCGTCACGTTCACGTGCAGCACGCGGCACCAGGTCGGCACGTCGTAGTGCTCGACGGGAGAGAGCGTGCCGAGGAGAGCGGCGTTGTGCAGCAGTCCGTCGAGCCGCCCGTAGCGCTCGTCGATGGCGGCGGCGAGGCGGTCGTAGTCCGCGGCGAGCGCGCGCTCGAGATCGAGCACGCCGATCGCGGCCTCGGGACCGCCGGCGCCGCTAATTTCGGAATGCACCGCCTCGAGCTTCTTCTCGTTGCGTCCGACGAGGACCACGGTCGCGCCGTGCTGCGCGCAGGCGAGCGCGACGGCGCGCCCGAGCCCGTCGCTCGCCCCGGTGATGGCGATCACGCGCCCGGCGAGCTCATCGGCTCGCGGGCGGTGCGCGCGTGGATCGAAGATGGCGGTCATGGCTTCAGAAGGCGTCGTGCGGGGGTTCCCGGAGGCAATGTTCTATGACTGTAGAACTCTGGCTCCTCAAGCCTCTCTATCGAGGCTCCCGAAGACGATGTTCTATGACTATAGAACATGTGCCCCGGGGAACGTCGCGCGCCGGCTCGCTATCGCCATCGCTTAGCCCGGGTCATAGCCTGAACCGCCCCGCCTCAGCGCGCCGTGCGGCGCGCCAGGCCCGCCAGCCATCCAGCACCGCGTGATCGTCGCGCCCCGAGGGGGCCTGCGGCAAGCGCCACTCGGCGCGGCGCGAGGCCGCGTCCGCCAGCGCTGCCCACACCAGCAGCGTGCGCAGCGCCGGCTGGGCCTCGCGCGGAAGCCCGGCCACCGCGGTCGCGAGCTTCTGGCGCAGCGCCCTGTGCTGGGCGCTGACGAGTGCGGCGAGCGCTGCGGGCCACGGCGGCACCGCGAGGCGCGAGGGATCGACCTGGGCGGCGGCGAGCTCATCGAGCGGCAGCCGCAGCCGTCCGGCGTGCGCATCCGGCGCGAGGCGGGCCAGCAGCTCACCCTCGCGCAGCCCCGCGCCGAGCGCGCGGATGGCGGCCGCATCGACCTGGGGCGCGGCGAAGCGGGCGAGCGGAACGACCATCGCCTCCGCCCAGCGCTCGCAGTACCCGGTGAGCTCGCGCTGCGTCTCGGGGGTGGCTGCGGCGAGGTCCCACACCGCCGTGTCCACGAGACCTGCGAGGCCTGCAAGCGGCGCCGGGTCGCCGCCGGCGAAGGCTTCGGTGAGGGCGTGCGTAAGCGGGTGCGCCGGCCGCCCCTGCGCGGTGCGCGCACACTCCGCTCGCCACCACTCGAGCCGCAGGTGGGCGACCTGGTGATCGAGGCCGGGCCGGAGGCTCGCGCCGATCTCCTCCTCGATGGCGCCGAGCGCCGCGAGCACCGGCCGCTGGCTGCCGGGTGCGTAGAGCCAGGCGAGGGCGCGCATCGCGGACGGCGCCGGCGCCGGCCTCGCGGGGCTCATTCGGTTCCCGGGTCGAGCTTGCGCGGCAGCTGGGTAACCTGCTCCAGCGCCGGGAGGGGCGCGCTTGAGGTGACGCCGAGCTCGGTAAAGCGGCGCGCCTGGGGATTCACATAGCGCTCGAGCGAGCCCGCTGCGGCGTTGTAGGCCTCGACGGCGGAGTTGAGGCGCTGGCCGATGCGCGCGAGGTGCCCCTCGAAGGTCGAAAGCCGCTGGTACAGCTCCTGGCCCAGGTCGCGGATGACCGCCGCGTTGTGCGTGACTTCCGATTGGCGCCAGCCGTAGGCCACGGTCTTCAGCAGCGCGATGAGCGTCGAGGGGGTGCTGATGATGACCCTCTGGCCGAGGGCGCTCTCCAGGAGCTCCGGCCGCTCGCCGAGCGCGGCGGACAGGAACTGGTCGCCCGGCAGGAACAGCACCGCGAACTCGGGGCTGCGCTCGAACTGGCTCCAGTAGCTCTTGGAGGCAAGCTCGCGCACACGCGCCTCGACCTGCTGCGCGTGGCGCTTGAGCGCGAGCGCGCGCTCCTCCTCGCTCGCCGCTTCGAGCGCGGCGAGGTAGGCATCGAGCGGAGTCTTGGCATCGATGACGAGATCGCGCTCCTCCGGCATGTGCACGACCAGGTCCGGCCGCAGCACGCCGTCCTCGCTCGCGACCCGCAGCTGCTCGCTGAAATCGCAGTGCTCGGTGAGCCCGGCAAGCTCGACGATGCGCCTGAGGCTCAGCTCGCCCCAGCGGCCGCGCACCTCGGGGCGGCGCAGGGCCGTGGCGAGGTTGCGCGTCTCACGCGAGAGCTGCGCCTGCCCGCCGCTCAGGGTCTCGATCTGGGTGCGCAGCGCGGCGAAAGCCTCGCGCCGTTCGCGCTCGAGCGAGAGCACCTGTGCCTCGGTGCGCTCGAGCGAGGCGCGCAGCGGCAGCACCAGCTGTGCGATCGCCGCCTCGCGCTCTTTCAGCGCGCCCTGTGCCTCGGTCTGCTCGCGTCCGAACACTTCGCGCGCGAGCTGCAGGAACAGCTGATTGTTGGCATGCAGCGCCTCGCGCGCCATCGCATCGAAGCTACCGCGCAGCCGGGTCTCCGACTGCTCGAGGAGCCGGGCACGGCCCGCTTCGTCGAGCGCGCCCGCCTCCAGGCGCACCCGGGCCGCGGTCAGCTCGACCTGCAGCGCCTCGATGCGGCGCGCGGCGCGGAGGTGCGTGATGAGTCCGCCCAGCGCCGCGCCGGCTACCAGCCCCGCGGCGGCGACCGAGAGCAGCGCGGCCAGCGTGCTCACTGCGTTTCGGTTCCGCGCCTGAAGTGCGCGAGGTAGTTGACCGCCACGCTGTCGGAGAGCGATGCGTGGCCCGTGAAGGGATTGAGCTCGATGCCGCGCAGGTCGAGGAGCGTCAGGCCGGCGGCGCGCGCCCAGCGCGCCAGCTCGGACGGCCGGATCAGCCGCTCATACTCGTGCGTGCCGCGCGGCAGGAGCCGCAGCAGGTACTCGCCGCCGACGATCGCCGTGAGGAACGAGCGCAGGTTGCGGTTCAGCGTCGAGACGATGAGCGTCCCGCCCGGGCGGACGAGGGCGGCGAGCGTCGCGACCATGGCGGCAGGCTCGGGCACGTGCTCGAGCATCTCCATACAGGTGACGAGGTCGAAGGCGCCCGGCGTGGCGGCGGCGAGCTCCTCGGCCGCGGCGACCCGGTAGTCGATGGCGAGCTGGACTTCCGCGGCATGCAGACGCGCGACCTCGATCATTCCGGGCGCGAGATCGATGGCGGTGACGTCGGCCCCGGTGCGCGCGAGCGCCTCCGCCAGCAGCCCGCCGCCGCAGCCGGCGTCGAGCACCCGCGCCCGCACGAGCGGCGCCCGCTCGGCGATGTAGCGGGCGCGCACCGGGTTCAGCAGGTGCAGCGGGCGGAACTCACCGTGGGGGTCCCAGAAGCGTGCCGCGACGGCGTCGAACTTGCCGAGCTCATTGGGGTCGGCGTTGGTGGGCATGGGTGCGCTCAAGCCCGCAGTATATCGGCGCGCTGCAGGCTGCGCGTACGGGTAAAATCGGCCTGTCAGCTCGATTTTTCGAGGAGCATGACAATGCCCAAGTACCTGGTCGAAGCGGCCTATACGGCCGAAGGGATCCGCGGCCTGCACAAGGACAAGGCCTCGGGACGCAGACAGGCCGTCGTCAAGGCAGTCGAGAGCCTCGAAGGCAAGGTGGAGAGTTTCTACTTCGCCTTCGGTGAGCGCGACGTGGTGGTGATCGCGGATTTGCCGGACGCGCCGAGCGCCGCGGCTCTGTCGCTCGCAGCCTCGTCCACCGGCCTGGTGAGATGCAAGGTGACCGCGCTGCTCAGCGTGGAGGAAACCGACCGCGCGCTCGCGAAGAAGCTGAGCTACAAAGCGCCAGGCGCGTAGCGCCGCGAAACCGGCTGCGCCTGCCGCAAGAGCGCCGCCGGGGCCTGCGCGAGCGGTTTGTCAAGCACCGCGCCACGGGCCTTTTGGGCACCCTCAGTGAGGGGGCCGAGGGGTGCTTCGTGGTAGAATTTCTTCTTTATTTCGTGGCCCGAACCGGGCTCCCTACCCCGATAGTGAATGGCTGAGATCGCCCGCGAAGTTCTGCCGGTCAGTCTCGAAGAGGAGATGCGGCAGTCCTACCTCGACTATGCAATGAGCGTGATCGTCGGGCGTGCGCTGCCCGACGTGCGCGATGGCCTGAAGCCCGTGCACCGGCGGGTGCTGCACGCCATGCGCGAGCTCGGCAACGACTACAACAAGCCCTACAAGAAGTCGGCGCGCGTGGTGGGGGACGTGATCGGCAAGTACCACCCGCACGGCGATACAGCGGTGTACGACACTATCGTGCGCCTGGCGCAGCCCTTCTCGATGCGCTATCTGCTGGTCGACGGGCAGGGCAATTTCGGCTCGGTCGACGGCGACCTGCCGGCCGCCATGCGCTACACCGAGGTGCGCATGGCGCGCATCGCGCACGAGCTGCTCGCGGACATCGAGAAGGAAACCGTCGACTTCGTCCCGAACTACGACGAGAGCGAGTCCGAGCCCTCGGTGCTGCCGACCCGGATTCCGAATCTGCTGGTGAACGGCCAGACCGGCATCGCCGTCGGCATGGCCACCAACATCCCGCCGCACAACCTCACCGAGACCATCAACGCCTGCCTGGCGCTGCTCGACGACCCGGCGCTGCCGCTCGCCTCGATCATGCAGCACGTGCCGGGACCGGATTTCCCGACCGGCGGCATCATCAACGGCGCGCTGGAGATCGCCACCGCCTACCGCACCGGGCGCGGGCGGCTGTCGGTGCGCGCCCGCGTGAGCATCGAGGACATCGGCCGCGGCGACCGCCAGGCGATCGTGGTGACCGAGCTTCCCTATCAGGTGAACAAGGCGCGCCTGATCGAGCGCATCGCCGAGCTGGTGCGCGAGAAGCAGCTCGACGGCATCGCCGCCGATGGTCTGCGCGACGAGTCCGACAAGGACGGCATGCGCGTCGTCATCGAACTGAAGCGCGGCGAGGTGACCGAGATCGTCCTCAACAACCTGTACGCCCAGACACCGATGGAGACGGTGTTCGGCATCAACATGGTGGCGTTGCAGGACGGCCAGCCGAAGCTCATGTCGCTCAAGGAGATGCTGGAGGCCTTCATCCGGCATCGCCGCGAGGTGGTCACCCGGCGCACCATCTACGATCTCGGCAAGGCGCGCGAGCGCGCCCATATTCTCGAGGGCCTGGCGGTCGCGCTCGCCAATATCGACGCCGTGATCGCGCTCATCAAGGCGTCGCCGAATCCGGCCGCGGCGCGCGCGGCGCTGCTCGCGAGCCCCTGGCCGCCGGGACTGGTGACCGAGCTGCTCGAGCGCGCCGGCGCGGTGTCGACGCGGCCCGCGGACCTCGGCGCGGACTTTGGCCTGAACGGCGGCGGCTACCAGCTGTCGGAAGCCCAGGCGCAGGCGATCCTCGACATGCGCCTGCACCGCCTCACCGGGCTCGAGCGCGACAAGATCATCGAGGAGTACAAGGGGCTGCTCGACAGCATCCGCGACCTGTCCGATATCCTGGCGCGCCCCGAGCGCCTCACGCAGGTGGTGCGCGCCGAGCTCATCGAGATGCGCGACACCTACGGCGATGCGCGCCGCACCGAGATCAACCGCGATCACCTGAATCTCACCACTGAAGATCTGATCGAGCCGCAGGACGTGGTGGTGACGCTCTCGCACGCCGGCTACGCCAAGAGCCAGCCGCTCACCGAGTACCAGACGCAGCGCCGCGGCGGGCGCGGCAAGACCGCGACCGCGGTCAAGGACGAGGACTTCGTCGAGAAACTGTTCGTCGCGCATACGCATGACACGGTGCTGTGCTTCTCGAACCGCGGCAAGGTCTACTGGCTCAAGGTCTACGAGCTGCCGCAGGCCGGGCGCGGCGCGCGCGGCAAGCCGATGGTGAACCTGCTGCCGCTCGGTGAGGGGGAGAAGATCAACGCGCTGCTGCCGGTGAAGCAGTACGACGAGCAGCACTTCGTCTTCATGGCGACGCGCGCCGGGACCGTAAAGAAGACGCCGCTGGCGGCGTTCTCGCGTCCGCGTTCGACCGGCATCATCGCGGTCGATCTCGCCGACAACGACCAGCTGGTCGGGGTCGCGATCACCGACGGCGAGCGTGAGATCATGCTGGTGTCCTCGGGCGGCAAGGCGATCCGCTTCCGCGAGGAAGAGGTGCGCTACATGGGGCGCGAGGCGGCCGGCGTGCGCGGCATCCGCCTCGGCGCAGGGCAGGAAGTGATCGCGCTCATCGTGGTGGGCGAGGGCGAGGTGCTCACCGCCTCCGCCGCCGGCTACGGCAAGCGCACGCCGCTCGCCGACTTCCCGGCCCACGGCCGCGGCGGCCAGGGCGTGATCGCGCTGCAGACCGGAGGCCGCAACGGCGACACCGTGGCGGCGCTGCAGGTGCTGCCTGGCCAGGAGATCATGCTGATCAGCTCGACCGGTACCCTGGTGCGCACCGCGGTGGATGAGATTTCCGTCCAGGGGCGCAACACCCAGGGAGTGCGCCTGATCCGGCTCGGCGAAGGGGGCGAGCGGCTGGTCGGCATCGAGCGCATCGAGAGCCTGGAAGACGACGCGGACCCCGCGCCCGGGGAGCCGGGCTAGTCACTAGGAATAACCGTGCGCGCATTCAATTTCGCTGCGGGGCCTGCCACGCTGCCCGTGGAGGTCCTCGAACAGGCCCGCGAGGAATTCCTCGACTGGCACGGCCAGGCGGCTTCCGTGATGGAGATCAGCCATCGCGGCAAAGCCTTCCTCGCCATGGCGCGCGAGGCGGAGAGCGACCTGCGCGAGCTGCTCGCCGTGCCGGCGGGCTACCGCCTGCTCTTCATGCAGGGCGGCGGCGCCTCGCAGTTCTCCGCCGTGCCGCTCAACCTCGCGGCCGCCGATGCAACCGTCGACTACGTGGTCACCGGCCACTGGTCGAAGCGCGCCATCGCCGAGGCCCAACGCCTCGTCGGGCACGTGCAGGTCGCCGCCGACGAGGCCGCCTCGAAGTACACGACGGTGCCGCGCCAGGAAGGACTCCGGCTCAGCGCCGGCGCCGCCTACGTCCACTACTGCCCGAACGAGACGATCGGCGGAGTGGAGTTCCCTTACATACCGGAGACCGGCGGCGTGCCGCTGGTCGCGGACATGTCCTCCACCCTCCTGTCGCGGCCGCTCGAGGTGGCGAAGTTCGGCCTCATCTACGCGGGTGCGCAGAAGAACATCGGTCCCTCGGGGCTGGTGGTCGTGATCGTGCGCGAGGACCTCCTGGGTCGCGCCCGCAAGGACATCCCGGCGGTCTGGAGCTACCGCAACGTGGCCGACGAGGGCTCGATGTTCAACACGCCACCGACTTTCTCCTGGTACCTCGCGGGGCTGGTGTTCAAATGGCTCAAGGCGCGCGGCGGACTTGCGGCCATGGGCGAGCGCAACCGCGTGAAGGCCGAGCGGCTGTACTCCGCCATCGACGGCTCCGGTTTCTATAGCAACCCGGTGGCGCGCGAGTGCCGCTCGTGGATGAACGTGCCGTTCACGCTCGCGCGACCGGAGCTCGAGGCTGCCTTCGCCACCGAGGCGCGCGCCGCCGGGCTCATCAACCTCGAGGGGCACCGCTCGGTCGGCGGTATGCGCGCCAGCATCTACAACGCCATGCCGCTCGAGGGCGTCGAGGCGCTCATCGCCTTCATGCAGGACTTCGCGCGCCGCAGGGGCTGAGAGTGTGATGCCGTGACCTACCGTATCCTGACACTCAACAACATCAGCCCCCGCGGCCTCGAGCGGCTGCCGCGCGAGCTGTACGAGGTGGGACCGGAGGTCGCCGAGCCGGATGCGATCCTGGTGCGCTCGGCTGAGCTCGACGCCGCGGCGATCCCGCCCTCGGTGCGCGCGATCGCCCGTGCCGGAGCCGGCGTCAACAACATCCCGGTGGCGGAAATGAGCGGGCGTGGCGTCCCGGTGTTCAACTCCCCCGGGGCGAATGCCAACGCCGTCAAGGAGCTGGTGCTCGCGGGCCTGCTGCTCGCGGCGCGTAACTTAGGACCCGCGTGGCTGTTCACCCGCGCTCTCCAGGGCGACGACGAGGCGATCGACCGCGAGGTGGAGCAGGGCAAGAGGCAGTTCGTCGGTTTCGAGCTGCCGGGGCGCACGCTCGGCGTGGTAGGGCTCGGGGCGATCGGCGTCGAGGTGGCGAACTCGGCGCTGGCGCTGGGCATGAAAGTCCTCGGCTACGATCCGCAGATCACCGTGCAGCGCGCCTGGCAGCTGTCGGCGAGCGTCGAGCAGGCGCTGTCGCTCGAGGACCTGTTCGCGCGCGCCGAGGCGATCACGGTGCACGTGCCGCTCAACGAGGCCACCACCGGGCTGGTGAACGCGAAACGCCTCGCGCTCATGAAAGCGGGCGGGACGCTGCTCAACTTCGCGCGCGCCGGGATCGTCGACGATGCGGCGGTAATCGCCGCGCTCGATGGCGGACGGCTGCGCAGCTACGTGTGCGACTTCCCCAACAACGCGCTCAAGGATCACCCCAGGGTCATCACCCTGCCGCATCTCGGCGCCTCGACCGGGGAGGCGGAGGAGAACTGCGCCATCATGGCGGCCGACCAGTTGCGCGAGTTTCTCGAGAACGGCAACGTCAGGAACAGCGTCAACTACCCCGAGGCGGTGCTGCCGCGCCTGCCGAACACGACGCGCTTAGGCGTCGCCAACCGCAACGTGCCGAACATGGTGGGCCAGATCTCCACCGCGCTCGCGATGCACCGTATCAACATTGCCGACCTCCTCAACAAGTCGCGCGGCGAGTACGCCTACACGCTCATCGACGCCGACGGCGCGCTCGGCGCCGAGGTCCTGGAGGAGATCCGCGCGATCGCGGGCGTGCTGTCGGCGCGAATCCTATGAGGAAGCGCCCGGGCTTGCGGCAGCCGCGCGCCAGGCCGGCTGCGCGCCGCAGGGCCGCCCCGGCTGCGCCCGCGGCCCGGCCCGCGCTCGAGGAGGTGCGCGGGCGCATCGATGCGGTCGACGTCGAGATCCAGCGCCTGATCAGCGAGCGAGCGAAGCTCGCGCAGCTGGTCGGCATCTCCAAGAGCGGCACCACCGGACGCACGGTGGATTTCTACCGCCCGGAGCGCGAGGCGCAGGTGCTGCGCGCGGCGCGCGAGCGCAACGAGGGGCCGCTCAAGGACGAGGAGGTGCTGCGCCTGTTCCGCGAGATCATGTCGGCGTGCCTGGCGCAGCAGGAGCCGCTCAAGGTGGCGTTCCTCGGTCCCGAGGGCACCTTCACCCAGCAGGCCGTCCTCAACCATTTCGGCCATTCGGTGCGCTCGCTGCCGCTGGCCTCGATCGACGAGGTGTTTCACGAGGTCGAGGCGGCCAACGCCGACTTCGGCGTGGTGCCGATCGAGAACTCCACCGAAGGCACCATCAACCATACGCTCGACCGCTTCCTCACCTCGCCGCTGAAGATCTGCGGCGAGGTGGAGCTGCGCATCCGCCATCACCTCATGGGGGCGATGAGCGAGCTGGCGCGCATCGAGCGCGTCTGCTCGCACCCGCAGTCGCTGGCCCAGTGCCGCGTGTGGCTCGAGGAGCACCTGCCGGGAGTGGAGCAGGTCCCGGTGTCGAGCAACGCGGAAGGCGCGCGCCGGGCACGCGACGAGAAGGGCAGCGCCGCCATCGCCGGCGAGACCGCAGCCGAGGTCTATGGACTCACGGTGCTGGCGGCCGAGATCGAGGACCGCGCCGACAACACCACGCGCTTCCTGGTGCTCGGGCGCAAGCTGTTCCCGGCGAGCGGCGCGGACCGCACCACGCTGCTCGTATCGGTCGGGCACACCGATGCGCCGGGGGCGCTCTATCGGCTGCTCGAGCCGCTCGCCCGGCACCGGGTGAGCCTGACGCGCATCGAGTCGCGTCCCTCGCACCGGCGCAAGTGGGACTACGTCTTCTTCATCGACTTCGAGGGCCATGCGGACGAGAAGCACGTGAAGAAGGCGCTGGCGGCGCTCAGGAAGCGCGCCTCGCTGTTCCGCGTGCTCGGCTCCTACCCGCGGGCGGTGCAGTGAGCGCCGGCGCCGCGGCCGGCGCGCCGGCGCGTTACCGCGTGCAGCCCGGAGGCCGCATCGCCGGAACCCTCACCGTACCCGGCGACAAGTCGATCTCGCATCGCTCGCTGATGCTCGGCGCGATCGCCGACGGCGACACGCACATCACCGGGTTCCTGAACGGCGAGGACTGCCTCTCGACCGCGCGTGCGCTCACGCAGCTCGGGGTGCGCATCGAGCACGCCAGGCCGACCGAGGTGCTGGTGCACGGAGTCGGCGCGGGCGGCCTCACAGGCTCCGCCACACCGCTCGACATGGGCAACGCCGGCACCGCGATGCGCCTCTTCACGGGGCTGCTCGCGCCGCAGAAGTTCAACTCGACGCTCATCGGGGATGAGTCGCTGATGCGCCGGCCGATGCAGCGTGTGGTGGTGCCGCTCGCGATGATGGGGGCGCAGATCCGCACCCACGACGGGCGCCCGCCGGTGGAAATCAGGGGCACGCCGCACCTGCGCGCGGTTCACTACAGTCTGCCGGTGGCGAGCGCGCAGGTGAAGTCCGCGCTGCTGCTCGCCGGGCTGTACGCCGCCGGGCGCACCTACGTCACCGAGCCCGCGCCGTCGCGCGATCACACCGAGCGCATGCTCGCCGCCTTCGGTGTCGAGCTCGAGCACCAGGGGCGCAGCATCGCGCTCGAGGGCGGCCAGCGTCTCGTGGGCACCTCGATCGCGGTACCGGCGGATTTCTCCTCGGCGGCTTTTTTCATCGTGGCCGCCTGTCTGGCCGCCGCACCGAGCCTCGTGCTGAGCAACGTCGGCGTGAACCCGACGCGCACCGGGCTGATCGAGCTGCTGCGGCGCATGGGGGCGGACATCCGCGTACACGCGCGTGCACAGCCGGGCTCACCCGGCGGTGAGCCGGTGGCCGACCTCGAGATCCGCCAGAGCGAGCTGCATGGCATCACGGTGGCTGAAGCCGAGGTGCCGCTGTCGATCGATGAGTTTCCGGTGTTCTTCATCGCCGCCGCCTGCGCGAGCGGCGAGACGCTGGTGCGCGGGGCGCTCGAGCTGCGGGTAAAAGAGAGCGATCGGCTCGCGGCCATGGCGGCGGGCTTGAGCGCCCTCGGCGTCGAGAACCAGCTGCTGCCCGACGGGCTCTGGATCCGCGGCGCCGAAGAGCTCACCGGGGGCACGATCGACAGCCGCGGCGATCACCGCATCGCCATGGCGTTCGCGGTGGCGGCGCTGCGCGCCGCGGCGCCGATCGAGATCCTCGACGTCGCCAACGTGGCGACTTCGTTCCCCGGCTTCGTCGAGACGGCGCGCGCGGCCGGCTTGGGCGTTGAAGGCGATGTCTGATCTGCCCTGTCCCGTCGTCACCATCGATGGCCCGAGCGGCTCCGGCAAGGGCACCATCAGCCGCGCGGTTGCGCGCCACGCTGGCTGGCATCTGCTCGACAGCGGGGCGCTCTACCGCCTGGTCGCGCTCGCGGGCGGCATTGCCGGGCTGCCACCGGATGACGTCACTGCCCACGCCGCGCTGGCTCGCTCGATGCGCGTCGAGTTCGGCTGGACCCAAGCCGGGGAGGAGCAGGTACGGCTCGAGGGGCGCGACGTCACCGCGGACATACGCTCCGAGACCGCAGGTGCCGGTGCTTCCCGGGTAGCGGCCTGGCCCGCGGTGCGTACGGCGCTTCTGGCGCGCCAGCGCGCCTTCGCGCAAGCCCCGGGCCTGGTCGCGGACGGCCGCGATATGGGCACCGTGGTCTTTCCCCAGGCCGACCTCAAGATATTCCTCACGGCCACCCCCGAGGAGCGGGCCCTGCGGCGCTATAAGCAGTTGAAAGACAAGGGGTCCGATGTTAGCCTTGCCGCCCTTTCGCGCGAGATAGCCGAGCGGGACTTGAGGGATCGGACCCGCCAGGTCGCCCCGTTGCGTCCGGCCGCCGATGCCGAGCAGCTCGACTCGACCGGTCTCAACATCGAGGCGGTCGTCGCCAGGGTGCTGGAACTGGGGGTCGCTCGTCGCCTGTGGCCCTGAGGCCGCTCGCTTCAGTCACGCGCTGAGGAAAGGTTATGTGAGGTTGGTGCCTGCCGGATGCGGGCGCCTGTTACGTTTTCCTGGGTCGCAGGGATGGGGTCCAGAGGCCGCACGCACACGTGCAAAGTGAAGGTATGTCAGAAAGTTTTGCCCAGCTCTTCGAGCAAAGTCTAGCTAACCAGCGCATCCGCCCCGGCATGATCCTGACCGGGCTCGTCGTAGACGTCACACCGGACGTCGTCATCGTCAACGTGGGACTGAAGTCGGAAGCGGTCATTCCGCTCGAGCAGTTCAAGAACGAGCGTGGCGAGGTCGAGGTCAAGTCCGGCGATAACGTCGAGGTCGCCCTCGACTCGGTCGAGGACGGCACCGGCGAAACCCGCCTCTCGCGGGAGAAGGCGAAGCGCGCCCGTACCTGGACGCGGCTCGAGGAGGCATTCAACAAGTCCGAGATCGTGACCGGTGTCATCACCGGGCGCGTCAAGGGTGGCTTCACGGTCGAGATCGAGAACGTCCGGGCGTTCCTGCCGGGCTCGCTGGTCGACGTGCGCCCGGTGCGCGACACCTCGTATCTCGAAGGCAAGCCGCTCGAGTTCAAGGTCATCAAGCTCGACCAGAAGCGCAATAACGTGGTGGTGTCCCGCCGCGCGGTCGTCGAGCAGGAGTTCTCCGCCGAGCGCTCCGCGCTGCTCGACAACCTGCAGGAAGGCTCGGTGGTGCGCGGTACGGTGAAGAACCTCACCGACTACGGCGCGTTCGTCGACCTGGGCGGCATCGACGGCCTGCTGCACATCACCGATATGGCGTGGAAGCGCGTCAAGCATCCTTCCGAGGTCGTGAAGGTCGGCGATGAGGTCGAGGTGCGGATCCTCAAGTTCGACCGCGAGCGCTCGCGGGTCAGCTTAGGTCTCAAGCAGCTCGGCGCCGATCCCTGGGAGAACATCGCGCGGCGCTATCCGCCGGGCACCCGGGTGTTCGGCAAGGTCACCAACATCGCCGACTACGGCGCGTTCGTCGAGATCGAGGACGGCGTCGAGGGCCTGGTGCACGTCTCGGAGATGGACTGGACCAACAAGAACGTCAACCCGGCGAAGGTGGTGCACAGCGGCCAGGAAGTCGAGGTCATGGTGCTCGACGTCGACGAGGAGCGCCGCCGCATATCGCTCGGACTCAAGCAATGCCAGGCCAATCCGTGGAAGGAGTTCGCCGAGAACTACAACCGCGGCGACAAGGTGGCCGGGCAGATCAAGTCGATCACCGACTTCGGCATCTTCATCGGTCTGCCGGGCAACATCGACGGCCTGGTGCACCTCTCGGACATCTCCTGGGACCAGCCGGGCGAGGAGGCGGTGCGCAACTACCAGAAGGGCCAGCAGCTCGAGGCCATGGTGCTGTCGATCGATCCGGAGCGCGAGCGCATCTCGCTCGGCATCAAGCAGCTCGCCAAGGATCCGTTCTCGGCCTACATCGCCGATAACCCCAAGGGCACGATCGTCAAGGGCGTGGTGAAGGAAGTCGACGCCCGCGGCGCGGTCATCGACTTAGGGAACGGCATCGAAGGCCAGCTGCGGGCCTCCGAGCTCGGCCGCGATCGGGTCGAGGACGCGCGCGCGGTGCTCAAGGTCGGCGAGGAGATCGAGGCCAAGTTCACCGGCGTCGACCGCAAGTCGCGCACCATTTCGCTGTCCATCAAGGCGAAGGAAGCGCACGACGAGGCCGAGGCGGTGCAGAGCTACCGCTCTGAAGTCGCGCCGAGCGGCACCAGTCTCGGCGACCTGCTCAAGGAGCAGATCAACTCGGGCGGCGAGCGCAACAGCTAAAAGCCCATGACGAAGTCCGAGCTCATCGAGATCATCACCGCCAAGCAGAAGCACCTGCCGGCCAAGGATGTCGAGCTGGCGCTGAAGCAGATTCTCGAGATCATGAGCGATGCGCTCTCGCAGGGAGAGCGCATCGAGATCCGGGGCTTTGGCAGCTTCTCGCTGCACTTCCGCCCGCCGCGCCAGGGGCGCAATCCCAAGACCGGCGAGGCGGTGGCGCTCTCGGGCAAGCACGTGCCGCACTTCAAGCCGGGCAAGGACCTGCGCGAGCGCGTCAACGAAGGCGCCGACCGCCCGATCCGCGACTGACCCCGCAAGGTCCCGGGGGCCCTGCGCCCTGCGCTCCCTTATCCCTCGCCCCACGGACCTGTTATCGTCAGCGCCGTGTTTGAGCTGCCTCCGGTCTTTCTGGCGCTGGCCTTCGTGCTGGTGGGCCTCGCCACCTACTTTCTCGGGCGCCGCAACGGCGCGGCGCGCACCGTGCGGCTGCCGCGCGACTACTACGAGGGTCTCGATCACCTGATCAACGACCGCTTCGACCACGCGGCCGAGATCCTCGCCCGCATGGCGGAAGCCGACGGTGATGCCGCCGAGATCCAGTTCGCCCTCGGGAGCCTGTTCCGCCGGCGCGGCGAGGTCGAGCGTGCGATCGCGATCCACTCACGGCTGCGCGATCACGGCAGCGGCAGCGTCTGCGACAAGGCCTCCTTCGCGCTCGCGCTCGACTATCTGTCCGCCGGCCTCATGGACCGCGCCGAGCAGGTGCTGGAGGAGCTCGCCGCCTCGCGCGAGTACCGCCACGCCGCGCTCGATCACCTGGTGCGCATCTACGAATCCCAGGGCGACTGGGCCAAGGCGCTCAAGATCTTCCACGCGCAGCCGGCGAGCGTGCAGCAGGAGCGCCGGCGCGAGGCGGCACACTACCTGTGCGAGCTCGCCGAGCATGGCCTGCTGCAGGGCGATCCCGAGCGCGCCCGCACCCTGCTGCGCCAGGCGCGCACCCACCAGTCGGAGCTCCCGCGGGCCGACATCCTCACCGCGCGTATCGCCGAGAGCGAAGGCGATGCCGACGGCGCGCTGCTGCTCTATCTGCAGGCGCTCGAGGCGTCCCCCGGCCTCGCGCTCGAGATCATCCCGGCGGTGCTGCGCATCGCGCACGCCAACGGCGGCATGGACGTCATGCAGGAGCTCGGCCGGCGGCTGCGCCAGAGCGGCCGCGTCACGCCCCGGCAGCTCGCCTGGCTGCTCGCGACCGCGGTGCCGGCGGGCGAGGTGGCGCAGCTGCCGGGAATCGCCGCAGAGTTCGGGCCCGGCGTGCAGTCGCTCGCCGACGTGACCTCGCTCAGCGCGCTGCTGACGCGCATCGGGGATGCCGGCGGGCGCTACCAGTGCGAGGACTGCGGATTGAACAGCGTCGGCTGGTACTGGCACTGCCCGAAATGCCGCTCGTGGGACAGCCTGCGGCCGGCGGTCTTCAAGTGGGCCGAGCGCGCCGATCAGAGCGCGCATCCTACCTAAGGAGAGATCCTCAATGACCCTTTCGAGGCCGGCGATCCGCACGGCCGTGTTCCCGGTGGCCGGCCGCGGCACGCGCTTTCTGCCCGCGACCAAGGCGAGCCCCAAGGAAATGCTCCCGGTGGTCGACAAGCCGCTGATCCAGTACGCGGTCGAGGAGGCGCTCGCGGCCGGTGCCCGCCGCCTGGTGTTCATCACCGGCGCCAGCAAGCGCGCCATCGAGGATCACTTCGACTCCGACGCCGAGCTCGAGCACATGCTGCAGAGCCAGGGCAAGAGCGATCTGCTCAAGCAGCTGCGCAGCGTCCTGCCGTCCTACGCCTCCTGCATCTACATCCGCCAGCCGGCCCCTCTCGGGCTCGGCCATGCGGTGCTGTGCGCGCAGCCGGCGGTCGGAGCCGAGCCCTTCTTCGTGCACCTGGCGGATGACCTCATCAAGAGCGAGGTCGCCTGCCTGGCGCAGATGGCGCGCGTGTACGAAGCCAAGCGCGCCAGCGTGCTCGGAGTCGAGGCGGTCGCGCGCCGCGACACCGAGAAATACGGCATCGTGGCCGTCGAGGGCGACAAGGCGGTGACCAGCCGCGTGCGCAGCATCGTCGAGAAGCCCAAGCCTGCCGATGCGCCCTCGAATCTCGCGGTGGTCGGCCGCTACGTGCTGGCGCCGGCGATCTTCGAGCACCTGGAGAAGATCGGCCACGGAGCGGGCGGGGAGATCCAGCTCACCGACGGCATCGCAGCCCTCATGCGCGAGGAAGCGGTTTACGCCTACCGCTTCAGCGGCAAGCGCTACGACTGCGGCAGCAAGCTCGGTTACCTGCAGGCGACCGTCGAGTACGCCCTCGGCCACCCCGAGCTCGGCGGCCAGTTCCGCAGGTACCTCGAGGGCCTGAAGCTCGCGGCAGCCACACCGTCACCGGCGCGCCGCCGCCCGCGCGGTTCGCGAGCGAGAGCCGCCGCCCGCCGTGCGCCTCGACGATCTCGCGGCACAGCGTGACCCCGAGGCAAGCGCGCGGCGGCCGCTCGGTCAAGCGACTGTATAGATGGGGAATCTTCGCTCCGGCGCGTCCAATCACCCGCGCTTGCTTCTGAGCTCCTGCTTTTTGGGTCTTGCGCTCGCCTCCGCCGCGGCCGCAAAGTGACTCCCGGAGGGGGCCTTACGCAAAGGAGGAGCCGATGGCCACGCGTCGAAGCGATGAAGTTCGTGCAACCGCCGACACCCGCCCGCGCACCCAAGCGAAAGCAGCGCGCACCACCAAAGCCAAAGCACCAGAACGCGCTGCTGTCTCCGCCGACGACCGCCGCGCGATGATCGCGGAAGCGGCGTACCTGCGCGCCGAGCGGCGCGGGTTCACTCCCGGTCACGAGGCCGAAGACTGGCTCGCCGCGGAGGTGGAGGTCGATGCGCTGCTCAAGCTCGGGCACCGAGGCCCGGCGCAGTAACGGCGGGAGCGCGCGCCCTCGATCAGTGTGTGGATGACGCCGCGGGGGTCGTGCCGGGAGCGGCAGGCGCCCCGTCGGGCCGCGGCTTGGGCGGCCGCAACCCGTTCGAGTAGAGCATCTGGCCGGACGGCGTCACGAACACCGCATCGAAATCCGGCATGCGGTTGATGATCTCGAGCGTCTTCTCGGGACCTAAGACGAAGGCGGTCTTTGACAGGCCGTCGGTCTGCGTGGCGGTCGGGCCGATGATGGTGGCGCTACGCACCTTGTTGGCTGAATGGCCGGTGTGCGGATCGATGATGTGGTGGTAGCGCACACCGTCCTCGTCGAAGTAACGCTCGTAATCGCCCGAGGTCGAGACCGCGCTGTCGGAGAGCGGGATGCGCGTCACCACCTTGTCCGGGTTGTGCGGCTCGTCGGGATGGGCGATCGACACCAGCCACGGGCGGCCGAGATGATCGCCGAGCAGCCGGCTGTCGCCCCCGGCGGTCACGAGTGCATGCTGGACTCCGCGGGCCTTCAGGATCGCGACCCCACGGTCGACCGCGTATCCCTTGGCGATCCCTCCCAGGTCGATGCGCATTCCGGGATGGCCGAAGCGGACCGTGTGATGGACTGCGTCGAACTGGAGGTTGCGCCAGTTGACCGCCGGCAGCGCCGCCTTGATCTGATCCTCGGTCGGATGGACGTGGAGCGGATAGTTATAGAGATAGCCGACACTCGCGTAGGTGATGTCGAACGCCCCGAGGGTGATCTCCGAGAAATGCGTCGACAGCTTGATCAGGTCGAACAGCTCGGGATCGACCTGCACCGGCTCGAGGGCTGCGCGCTGATTGATACGCGACAGCTGGCTGTCGGGCTTGTAGTGGCTCATGAGCGCGTCGATCCGGCGCATCTCCTGCATCACCGCCTCGATCGCCGCGTTGCCCTTTTCAGGGTCGTCGGCCCAGAGCTGCACGTAGACACGCGTGCCCATGATCGCTTCGGTGCGATCGAGCCAGGCAGCGCGCGAAGGCTGAGCGGCGAGCGCCAGCAGGCACAGGCTCGCAAATCCCGCAACCCATCTCATGGCGCTAGCGTACCTAGCCTGAGGCGATTGCGGTATTCTGCCGCCCTGCCCGACCGGGCGGTCACTCAGGGGGAGCGACGTATGAACCTCATGAAACTCAACGCCTTCCTTTGCGGCGCGCTCTGTGCAGCCGCGCTCGGCGCGGCGCCGGCAACACTTCAGGCACAGGCCGCCAGTACGACCACGACCGCGACCGCGAGCACTCCGGTCAAATGCAAGGATGGCACGACTTCACCGCACGGCGGCCGCGGCGCCTGCAGCGGCCACGGCGGCATCGACAAGTCGGCTTCGGCCGCTCCGGCGGCTGCGGCGGCAGCGCCCGCAGCTGCGGCAGCGCCTGCGGCGGCGTCTGCCTCCACCGCGAGCACTTCCGGCAGCACGGCTAGCGGCTCGGGCGGACCTGTGACCTGCAAGGACGGTACGACCTCGCCGCACGGCGGCCGCGGTGCCTGCAGTGGCCACGGCGGCATCAACAAGTCGGCCTCGGCCGCTCCGGCGGCTGCGGCGGCAGCGCCCGCAGCTGCGGCAGCGCCTGCGGCTGCGGCGGCACCTGCGGCTGCGGCGGCACCGGCAGCAGCTGCGGCTCCGGCCGCCAAGGCTTCCGCACCGGCGCCGGCGGCGCAGGCCGCCCCGGGCGGCGGGCCGGGCATGGTGTGGGTCAACACGGCGAGCAAGGTGTATCACTGCCAGGGAGACCGCTGGTACGGCAAGACCAAGGAAGGCTCGTACATGACCGAGGCGCAGGCCAAGGCGCAGGGCGCGCGCCCGGATCACGGCAAGCCCTGCTCGTGATGATGCATGCCGAGCCGGCGTGATCTGCTGCTGGCCGCGGCGGGCGGCGTCCTCCTCGGAGGAACCGCGCGCCGCGTGCTCGCGGCAGAGCCCGGCGCGGGCGCGGAGGAGCTCGGGTCACTCCCGGGCAAGAAACCGCTGATCCGCCGCTCGTGGCGGCCGCCGAACTACGAGACGCCGCTCGCCGATCTGGTGCCGGCCTTCACGCCCAACGACGCCTTCTTCGTCCGCTACCACCTCGCGGTCATTCCGCAGATCGACGTCGACACGTGGCGGTTGAAGATCGGCGGCAGCGGCGCGGGTAAGCCGCTCGTCCTGACGCTGCGCGACCTCAAACACGATTTCAAGCGCGTCACACTGGCTGCGGTCAACCAGTGCTCGGGTAACCGGCGCGGACTGTTCACGCCGCGCGTGCCGGGTGTGCAGTGGGGCAACGGCGCGATGGGCAACGCGGAGTGGAGCGGCGTGCGGCTGCGCGATGTGCTCAACCGTGCCGGGATCGGCGCCAACGCGGTCGAGGTGGTCTTCAATGGTGCCGATGCACCCGTGCTGCCCGCGACGCCGGGCTTCCTCAAGAGCATTCCGGTCGAGCACGCGCTGGATGAGAACACGCTGATCGCTTTCGAGATGAACGGCCATGCGCTGCCGCACTGGAACGGAGCGCCGGCGCGGCTGGTGGTGCCCGGTTGGACCGGCACTTACTGGGTGAAGCATCTCACCGGGATCCGCATCGACACCGTCCCGTTCGACGGCTTCTGGATGAAGAGCGCGTACCGGATTCCGACCGGGGCTTTCCCCGGTGAGCGCTTCAAGACCCAGGAGACGCCCGAGACGACTCCGATCACCGAGATCCTGGTGAACTCGCTCGTCACCAGCCACGTCTCGGGCGCGCACCTGAAGCACGGCGCCAAGGTCGAGCTCGCGGGCAAAGCCTGGGACGGGGGTGCGGGAATCGCGGCGGTCGAAATCTCGACCGACGGCCGCCACAGCTGGCAGGCGGCGGAGCTCGGGCGCGATCTCGGGCGCTTCGCCTGGCGCGAATTCCGCCTTCGCCTCGATACCTCGAAGCCGGGCACGCTCATCGTGGCGGTGCGCGCACGCAGCCGCGACGGCGCGACCCAGCCCGACACGCTGACCTTCAACCCCGCCGGCTACCACGACAACATCGTGCAGACCGTGACGCTGGAGGTCGGGTGAGAGGCGCGTTCGCAGCGGCGGCCCTGCTCGTGATGCTCACTCTGCCGGGCGGACGCGCATTCGCGGACGAGGAGAGCATTCATCTGCGCGACGGCGGCGGGCGCGATGTCACCGCCGGGCACTGCGGCATCTGCCACAGCCTCGACTACATACCGGCCAACGCCCCGGTGATGGACCGCACCGGTTGGCAGAAGAGCA
>DASPSF010000135.1:0-12447 GCA_035624075.1 Steroidobacteraceae bacterium
TCAACCGTTTCGTTACCTCCACAGTTGCTCCGGTTGCATCCGGCTGGAGCATTTCGCCGGGTGGGACTCTCACCCACTGGAAAGCGCCGCCTTTCCACGGCGCACCCGCCAAGCGGCCATTGGGCTAGCTGCTCTGTCGGCTGGCAGGATCCGACTCACTCTCGCTGCAGTGCGGCGCACGCGCAAGCGTGCCGATGGACCCACGACATCGCTGGGATCGATCCTGACGCGGAATCCGCTGCGCCTCTGTGGGGGCCAGCCACAAGTACGTATTGAGGTCGAAGGTCACACGCCTATGCTGGCCCGGCGAACTTGTCGCGGCGGAGATCAAGCCATGAACACTATTCTAGGGAAGGTTGTACTAGGGATCGCTAGTGCGATGTTGGTGAGCAGTGTGGTGATCGCTCAGGACCTGCCGGAAGTGACGGTGCAGGCCAAGCGACTTATTACCACGAAAGTTACTGAGCGCATCGAAGGCGGCGTGCCGCTGCAGGATATTTCGGTGACGTACGGCGTACGCACTTCGGATCTGGATCTTGCCACCCACTCGGCCGCCTTGGTCCTCGAGCAGCGGGTGAAAGACGCAGCCAAGTTGGCGTGCAAGGAAATCAGCCGCCAGTTCCCCGACGCGTCGCCCAGTGAGGCCGAGTGCGCCAACACGGCGGCGGCCAAGGCGATGCCGCAGGTGAAACAACTGGTAGCGTCTGCGGAGAAGGCGCACAACAGAGGATAAATCGCGGAACCCATGGACTGCGCTGGCCGAAAGGCCAGCACAGTCTTGGTGTTGCCTTTGAGTGACCGCTGTCGACCTTTTGGGCCACTGCAGAGCCACGCCCGCGAGTGTCTGCAACGGGTCGTTAGCCGCCGTTCAGCGCTCGCAACACCTACGCCTCGTAGCCGAGATTGGCAGACAGCCAGCGCTGCGCTTCTGCGAGCGTGATTCCCTTGCGCCGCGCGTAATCCTCCGCCTGCTCGCGATCGATCTTGCCGAGCGCGAAATAGCGCGCCAGCGGATGGGCGAGGTACCAGCCGCTCACGGCCGCCGTCGGGTACATGGCGTAGGAGTCAGTCAGGCGGATGCCGGCGTTGCGCTCGACGTCGAGCAGCTGCCAGAGCTTGCCCTTCTCGGTGTGCTCGGGGCAGGCGGGATAGCCGGGCGCCGGGCGGATGCCGCGGTATTCCTCGCGCACCAGCTGCTCGTTGGTGAGTGTCTCCGCGCCCGCGTAGCCCCACAGCTCACGCCGCACGCGCTCGTGGAAGTGCTCGGCGGCTGCCTCGGCGAGGCGGTCGGCGAGTGCCTTGAGCATGATGGCGGAGTAGTCATCGTGAGCGCGCTCGAAGCGCGCCACGTGCTCCTCGATGCCGAGGCCGGCGGTGACCGCGAAGGCACCGAACCAGTCGCGTACCCCGCTCGAGCGCGGCGCGACATAGTCAGCCAGGCATTCGTGCGGCTGGCCGTCGGGCTTGCCCTTCTGCTGGCGCAGGAAGTTGAGAGTGGTCAGCACTTCGGTGCGCGCCTCGTCGGCATAGATCTCGACGTCGTCGCCGACTGAGTTCGCCGGGAAGAGCCCGACCACCGCGTTCGCCGTCAGCCAGCGGCCCGCGATCAGCTCTTTCAGCATGCGGCGCGCGTCGGCGTACAGGTTGCTCGCGGCCTCGCCCACCTTGGGGTCGGTGAGAATGTCGGGAAACTTTCCGGAGAACTCCCAGGCGTTGAAGAACGGCATCCAGTCGATGTAGCCGAGGAGCTCGGTGAGCGGGTAGCCGGCAAAGCGGTGGACGCCGGGCAGGCGCGGTTGCGGTGCTACGTATGAGCCCCAGTCGAGCGGGCGGCGATTGGCGCGCGCCGCGGCCAGCGTGAGCTCCGGCACTTTCACTTTCTTGCTGGCGTGCTGCTCGCGGCGCCGCTCGTGCTCGGCGCCTAGCTCGGCGACGAAGGCGGCGCGCGCGGCCGGCGCGCTCAGGGTCTGGCAGATCCCCACTGAGCGCGAGGCATCCTTCACATAGACTACGGCGCCGGTGTATTGCGGCGCGATCTTCACCGAGGTGTGCGCCGGGGAAGTGGTGGCGCCGCCGATCAGCAGCGGCAGCACGAAGTCCTGCCGCTGCATCTCGCGCGCGACGTGCACCATCTCATCGAGCGAGGGGGTGATGAGTCCCGACAGGCCGATGAAGTCCACCTGCTCGCGCCGCGCGGTCTCGAGGATCTTCTCGCACGGCACCATGACCCCGAGGTCGATGACCTCGAAGTTGTTACATTGCAGCACCACCCCGACGATGTTCTTGCCGATGTCGTGCACGTCGCCCTTGACGGTCGCCATGACGATGCGGCCCTTGGAGCGCTGTGCACCGGCGTCCTTGCTCTTCTCGATATAGGGCACCAGGTGCGCCACCGCGCGCTTCATCACGCGTGCGCTCTTGACCACCTGCGGCAGGAACATCTTGCCGGCGCCGAACAGGTCGCCGACCACGTTCATGCCGTCCATGAGCGGCCCTTCGATGACGGCCAGCGGCCGCTCGGCGGCGAGGCGTGCCTCCTCGGTGTCGGCGATGATGAAGTCGTCGATGCCCTTGACCAGCGCGTACTCGAGCCGCTTGCCCACCGGAAGCTTGCGCCACTCGAGATCCTCGCGGCGCCGCGCGCCGCCCTCGCCCTTGTAGCGCGCGGCGAGCTCGAGCAGCCGCTCAGTGGCATCGGCACGGCGGTTGAGCACCACGTCCTCGCAGGCCTCGCGCAGATCCGCCGGCAGCTGCTCGTAGACCCCCAGCTGCCCGGCATTGACGATCCCCATGTCCATGCCGGCGGCGATCGCGTAATAGAGGAATACCGAGTGCATCGCCTCGCGCACCGGGTCGTTGCCGCGGAACGAGAACGACACGTTGCTGACCCCGCCCGAGACCAGCGCGTGCGGCAGCTCGCGCTTGATGCGGCGCGTGGCCTCGATGAAGGCCACGCCGTAGGCGTTGTGCTCCTCGATGCCGGTCGCGATCGCGAAGATGTTCGGATCGAAGATGATATCCTCGGCCGGGAAGCCGACTCGTTCGGTGAGGATGCGGTAGGCGCGCGCGCAGATGGCCACGCGCCGGTCGAGCGAGTCGGCCTGGCCCTGCTCGTCGAAGGCCATGACTACCGCGGCGGCGCCGTAGCGGCGCACCTTGCGGGCGTGCGCCACGAAGGCCTCCTCGCCCTCCTTCAGGCTGATCGAGTTGACGATCGCCTTGCCCTGCACGCACTTCAGTCCCGCCTCGATCACCGACCACTTGGAGGAGTCGATCATCACCGGCACGCGGGCGATGTCGGGCTCGGACGCCACCAGGTGCAGGAAGCGCGTCATGGCCGCCTCGGACTCGAGCATGCCCTCGTCCATGTTGACGTCGATGACCTGCGCGCCGCTCGCGACCTGCTGGCGCGCGATCTCGAGCGCCGCCGGGTAGTCGCCCGCCTCGATGAGCTTGCGGAACTTGGCGGAGCCGGTGACGTTGGTGCGCTCGCCCACGTTGACGAACAGACTCTCATCGTCGATGTTGAGTGCTTCGAGCCCGGAGAGGCGGCACTTGACCGGCTGCGGCTGCACGCGCCGCGGCGCACGGCCCGCAACTCCGGCGCTCAGCAGGCGGATGTGCTCGGGCGTCGTGCCACAGCAGCCGCCCACGATGTTGACCAGCCCCGACGCGGCGTATTCGCGCAGGATGTCGGCGGTCTGCTGCGGCGCCTCGTCGTACTCGCCGAAGGCGTTGGGGAGCCCGGCGTTCGGATAGGCGCACACGAAGGTGTCGGCAACGCCCGCGAGCTCCTCGATGTAGGGGCGCAGCTGCGCGCCGCCGAGCGCGCAGTTGAGCCCGACGAACAGCGGCTGCGCGTGCCGGATCGAGTTCCAGAACGCCTCGGGCGTCTGGCCGGAGAGGATGCGGCCCGAGGCATCGGTGATCGTGCCCGAGACCGCCAGCGGCACGCTCACGCCGCTCTCGTCGAAGAGAGTCAGTGCGGCATAGATCGCCGCCTTGGCGTTCAGCGTGTCGATGACCGTCTCGATGAGCAGCAGGTCGACGCCACCCATCACCAGCGCACGCGCCGCCTCGAGGTAGGCGGCGGCAAGCTCATCGAAACTCACGCTGCGGTGCCCCGGGTCGTTGACGTCTGGCGACAGCGAGGTCATGCGGGTGGTCGGGCCGAGCGCCCCGGCGACGAACCGCGGCGAGCCGGACTGCCGCGCGCACTCGTCGGCGGCGGCCCGCGCCAGCCGCGCGGCGCGATAGTTGAGCTCGGCAGTAAGCGCCGCCGTGCCATAGTCGGCCTGCGAGATCGCGGTCGAGTTGAAGGTGTTGGTCTCGATGATGTCGGCGCCGGCGGCCAGATAGGCGGCGTGGATGCCGCTGACGATGTCCGGGCGCGTCAGCGTCAGAATGTCGTTGTTGCCGCGCAGGTCGTGGCCGTGGTGCGCGAAGCGCTCGCCGCGGAAGCCGCGCTCGTCGAGCCGGTGCTGCTGGATCATGGTGCCCATGGCGCCATCGAGCAGCACGATGCGCTCGGCCGGCAGGCGTTTCAGCCGCTCGATGCGCGTGCGCCGCTCGGTCTCGTCGCACGGCTCGACCGCGAAAGGCGCGGCGCCGGCGCGCTGTGCGCTTGACGCGTCCTGCTCGATCTCACGGTCGGCGCGCGCGGGCACGGCGTGGGCGCCGTGGGCGCAGCCGCTCACGGCGGCACCTTAGCCAGCGCCGCCGGCCGCAGACCCAGCGCGTGACAGATCGCGTAGGTCAGCTCGGCGCGATTGAGCGTATAGAAATGAAATTCGCGCACGCCGTGGCGCTTCAGCGACTCGACCTGCTCGATCGCGACGCTGGCGGCGAGCAGCCGCCGGGTCTCGTCGTCAGCGTCGAGTCCGGCGAAGCGCTCGTGCAGCCAGGAGGGGACGCTGGTGCCGCAGCGCGCGGCAAAGCGCAGCACCTGCGGGAAGCGCGTGATGGGAAGAATCCCCGGCACGATGGGAGCGGCGATGCCGGCGGCGGCGCAGCGGTCGCGGAAGCGCAGGAAAATATCGCCATCGAAAAAGAACTGGGTGATGGCGCGGCTCGCGCCCGCATCGATCTTGCGCTTCAGATTGTCGAGATCGGCTTGCGCGGAGCGCGCCTCGGGGTGCACCTCGGGGTAGGCCGCCACCGAGATATCGAACGGCGCCACCCGAGCAAGCCCCGCGACCAGATCGGCGGCATAGGCAAAACCGCCGGGGTGCGGCTGGTAGAGCGCCTCGCGGCCCGGCGGGTCGCCGCGCAGCGCGACCAGGTTGCGGATGCCCTCCTCCCAGTAGCCGCGCGCGATCCCGAGGATCTCCTCGCGCGCTGCACCGATGCAGGTGAGGTGTGGCGCGCCGGTGAGCGGCGTCTCGCGCTCGATCCGCGTCACCAGGTCGTGCGTGCGCTCGCGCGTCGAGCCGTCGGCGCCGTAGGTGACGGAGACGAACGACGGCGCGAGCGGCGCCAGGCGCTCGAGGGATTTCCACAGCGTCGCCGCCATCGCCTCATCGGCGGGCGGAAAGAACTCGAAGGACACCCGGATGGGGCACGGCGCGGCGAGCGCGGCGGCGGTGCTCATCGGACGCTCCGGACACGCTGCGCGGGGCCGCTCGCCGCTCGCGCGGCCGCCGCGAGGATGTGCTCGCCGTCGGCCTCGATGGGACTCAGGCGCTCGCACGCGAGCCCCGCCTCATCCAGCAGCCGCCGCAGCCTCGCCAGCGGGTGCTCGACGACGCGCTCGCGCGCGTTCTCGAGCGATTCGTAGCGCTGGAAGATCCACAGCCGGCCGCCTGGAACCACCACCGCGCGCAGCTGCGCGAGTAACCCCGCGAGCGCCTGGCCGCCGCCGGCCTGATGACTGACCAGCACCGCATCGAACGGTCCCGCGCACCGTGCGAGATCCTCCGCCGTCAGCTCTGCGGGGCGCTGGGCCGTCAGCACGCGGCAGGCGAAGCCACGCCGCTCGGCGAGCGAGCGCGCGGCCTGGGCCGCGCGGCGCGAGGGAGCGATGACGGTCGAGTCGCGTGCCCCGGCGGTGACGCTTTCGAGGAGATCGAGGTGCGCCGCGCCGACCACGAGAATGCGGCCGCCGGGCCCGCCCGCGCCGGCAGCCTCGAGAAATGCACGCAGCGCCCGGTCGAGGCGCGAGGATTCCGCCGGCTCGCCCTCGGGCGCGGCCAGCGCACGCGCCTCGGCGCGATCGCGCAGGAGCATCGGGTCGCGCCGGTCGACCTGCAGCAGCAGCCCGCGCACGAAGGCGGCCGCGCCGGCATCCTCCGCCAGTCCATGACGCACCCACTGGCCCTCGCGCGTACGCTCCAGCAACCCCGCCCCACAGAGGATCTTCAGGTGGCGCGACACGCGCGGCTCGCTTTGCCTCACCGCCTGGGCGAGATCGGAGACGGTGAACGCGCCCTGCGCACACAGGGCCAGCAGCCGCAGCCGGGTCGGCTCGCCGGCCGCCTTCAGCCAGAGAACCACCCGAGAAGCAGCTGCTGCATTCATTCAATAATTGTACATGTCTTTATATCTCGATGGAGGAGATCGGCCTGGAGGTTCATCTGGCTGAGGGGACTACGAACGGGCTGTCAGCGGAGTGCCGTTGGCATGCTCGGCTGAGCCAGCGGACGGTGCATTATCTGCTCAATGAGACAATATGAAACGTTACTATGAGCTAGTGAATCTCTTTTGGTCCCAATCTGGCCCCGGATCCAGCGCCAGCGGAGAAGAGCGCGTCGACGTCGGAGGCGCCGAATCTGTAGGGACGCCGGCAGAACTCGCAAGTCACGGTGACCGACCCCTGCTCGCGCAGGACGTCTCTCACCTCTTCCTCCCCGAGCGCTCTGAGGAGCCCGGCCACCCGCCCCTCCCCGCAGCGGCATTCGAAGCGGACCGGGGCACCCCGGAAGATCCGCAGATCATGGTCGGAGAAGCCGCGCGCAAGGAGCTCCTCCATGGGGCGCTCGAGCAGCTCCGCCTCCTCCAATCGCCCGATCCCGCGTTGCGCGCTCTGCCAGGCTGCGTTCGACTCCTCCTCGCGGACGCCTCCGGTCTCGGGGAGCCTCTGCACGAGCAGCCCCGCGCCGCGGGTTGAATCCGCCGCCAGCAGCACCCGGGTCGGTAACTGCTCGGAGCTCGCAAAATAGGCCTCGAGAGACTCCGCAAGGGAGCCGCCTTCGAGCGGCACGACCCCCTGGTAGCGCGCGCCCTTCTCGTCGGCCTCGATCGTGACGGTCAGGCGCCCACCCCCGCCGACCAACGTGCGGAACAGCGGGCCGCGGGGCGCGTCGGGCGGCAAAGCGGCAATCGCCGCGGCGTCGAAGCGCGCCAGCGCCCGCAGGCGGAAGTCATGGGTGCACTGAGCTACCAGCAGCCTCACCGCGCCATTGCCCTGGAGCTGGAAGGTGAGAGTGCCGTGGAATTTGAGGCTCGCGGCGAGCAGCACGACCGCGGCCACCGCCTCGCCGAGCAGCCGTTCCACCGGCTCCGGATAGTGACCGTGGGCGCGCAGCTCGCGCCAGGCGCTCTCGAGCCGAACCCAGTGCCCGCGGACGGGCTGTCTTTCGAAGATGAAGCGCCGCACCCGGTCCATGGGACCACAATGGGGCAGCCGTGAGATCAACACAACCCACGCACGGCAATGCCGGGTGTCCTTGCTGCCGCGGCGATACGTGAGCCTCGTCACGCCGGCTGCCCGCGAGGGCATGGCAAGGTCGCCGGCGTGGCTAAGCTGCTGATTTTCGAAACCCGCCGCCTGGTGCTGCCGCTCGAGACGGTGGTGGACGCCGTGCTCGAGCTCGACCGCGAGCGCGGTGGGCGCCTTGCGCTCTCGTCCATCCGGGATGCCCGCATCGAGGCCGGGGAGGACCCGGCGCTGGTGCTCGAGGCGCTCCATCCGGACGCGCTGTCACCGGAGCAGCGCCGCTATTCGCTGCCGGCGATCGCCGCGGCGGTGATCCACTATTGCTGGAAGACCAGGGTTCCGCTGCCGCGCAACTGGAGCAAGAGCATCGAGATCGTGCCGGAGGGCTTTGCGCTCGCTCTGCAGGGCACCGTGGAAATTCAAAGGCGCCACGGCGGCTTCTCGACCAGGGCGCCCGCCGATGCCTCCGACTCCGCTGAAGAGGCTGACGCTTCGGCAGCCGACGGCGCTTGAGCGCTCAGCCGCCGAGCTTCCTGCGCAAGAGCTCGTTGAGCTGCGCCGGGTTGGCCTTGCCTCCGGTCGCCTTCATGACCTGGCCGACGAAGAAGCCGAAGAGCTTCTCCTTGCCCGCGCGGTATTCGGCCAGCTGACCGGGATTCTTCTGCATCACCTCATCGATCACGCGCTCGATCGCGGCGCTGTCGGTAATCTGCCGCAGGCCGCGCTCGGTGATGACCGTATCGGCATCCGCGCCTCCCGACCACATGGCCTCGAAGACCTCCTTGGCGAGCTTGCCGGAAATCGTCTGGTCGGAGATGCGCCTGAGGAGGCCCGCGAGGCGAGCGGCCGTCATGCGGCTCGCGCCGACCTCGAGGCTCTCCTTATTCAATGCGGCGGCGAGCTCGCCCATGACCCAGTTGGCGGCGAGCTTCGCATCCTGCGGCGCCGCCTGTACCACCGCCTCGTAGTAGTCGGCCAGCTCGCGGCTCGCGGTGAGAACCCCGGCGTCGTAGGCCGGCAGCCCATGCTGTGACATGAAGCGCGCGGCCTTCTGGTCGGGCAGCTCCGGCAGAGTCGCGCGCACCGACTCGATGAAGGCGGCATCGAGCGCCACCGGCAGCAGGTCCGGGTCGGGGAAGTAGCGATAGTCGTTGGCTTCCTCCTTGGAGCGCATCGAGCGCGTCTCACCCTTGTCGGGGTCGTAGAGGCGCGTCTCCTGCACCACGGAGCCGCCGGACTCGAGCAGCTCGATCTGGCGCTCGATCTCGTAGTTGATGGCGCGCTCGACGAAACGGAAGGAATTCAGGTTCTTGATCTCGGCGCGCGTGCCGAACTTCGCAGCGCCCGCCTTGCGTACCGAGACGTTGGCGTCGCAACGGAACGAGCCTTCCTGCATGTTGCCGTCGCAGATCTCGAGATAGCGCACCAGTGTGTGCACCTTCTTCATGTAGGCGACCGCTTCCTTCGCCGAGCGCAGGTCGGGCTCGGAGACGATCTCGACCAGCGGCGTGCCGGCGCGGTTCAGGTCGACGCCGGTCACTCCCGGCAGCCCCTCGTGCAGCGACTTGCCGGCATCCTCCTCGAGGTGCGCGCGCGTGATGCCGACGCGCTTGACGCTGCCGTCGTCCAGCACGATGTCGAGCGCGCCCTGGGCGACGATTGGCAGCTCGTACTGGCTGATCTGGTAGCCCTTGGGCAGATCCGGGTAGAAGTAGTTCTTGCGCGCGAACACCGAAGTCGGCGCGATACGCGCGTTGATCGCGAGCCCGAGCTTCACCGCCATGCGCACCGCGGCGCCGTTCAGCACCGGCAGCACGCCCGGGTAGCCCAGGTCGACGAGATTCGCTTGGGTGTTGGGCGGGGCGCCGTAGGCGGTCGGCGAGCCGGAAAAGATCTTGGAGCGCGTCGCGAGCTGCGCGTGGATCTCGAGGCCGATGACGCTTTCCCAGGCGCTCATGCGAAGCCCTTCGGGATGCGCGTGTGCCAGTCGGTCGCGCCCTGGAAGGCATGCGCAGCACTCAGCAGCCGCGCCTCGGAGAAGTGCGGGCCGACGATCTGCAGGCCCACCGGCAGCTCGCCCGCGAAGCCGCACGGCACCGACAATCCGGGCAGCCCGGCGAGATTCGCGCCGATGGTATAGATGTCGTTGAGGTACATGGTGATCGGGTCCGAGGTCTTGGCGCCGATCGCGAACGCGGGCGTCGGCGTGGTCGGGCCGATCACGACGTCGACGCTCGCGAAGGCGCGCGTGAAATCGGCGCTGATCAGCTGCCGTACACGCTGCGCCTTGAGGTAATAGGCGTCGTAGTAGCCGGCCGACAGCACGTAGGTGCCGGTCATGATGCGCCGCTTCACCTCGGCGCCGAAGCCCTCGCCGCGCGAGCGCCGGTAGAGGTCGAGCAGATCGCGCGGATTCTCGCAGCGGTGTCCATAGCGCACGCCGTCGAAGCGCGCGAGGTTCGAGGAGCACTCGGCCGGGGCGACCACGTAGTACACCGGCACCGAGAGGGGCAGGTTCGGCAGGCTCACCTCGGAGAGCTGCGCGCCGAGGCTCTCGAAGACCTTGAGCGCCTCGCGGATGCGCTGCTCGTTGGCGGGGTCCAGGCCCTTGTCGAAGAACTCCTTGAGGAGCCCGACCCTGAGGCCGCCGAGCGGCGCGCCGAGCTCCGCGACGTAGTCCGGCACCTCGCGCTCGACGCTGGTGGAATCATGCGGATCGAAGCCCGCCATCTCGCGCAGCATGAGAGCCGCGTCGGCGGCGCTGGTGGTGAGCACGCCGCCCTGGTCGAGGCTCGAGGCGAACGCCACCATCCCGTAGCGCGACACGCGCCCGTAGGTGGGCTTCAGGCCCGTGATGCCGCAGAGCGCCGCGGGCTGGCGGATCGAGCCGCCGGTGTCGGTGGCGGTCGCGCCCGGCACCAGCCGCGCGGCCACCGCGGCGGCCGAGCCGCCCGAGGAGCCGCCCGGCACCAGGCGCTGATCCCAGGGGTTGCGGACCGGCCCGTAGTAGCTGGTCTCGTTGGAGGAGCCCATCGCGAACTCGTCCATGTTGGTCTTGCCGAGCATGACGGCGCCGGCGCGCTTTAACTTCGCGACCACGGTCGCGTCGTAGGGCGAGACGAAGTTATCGAGCATGCGCGAGCCGCAGGTGGTGCGCACACCCGCCGTGCAGAACAGGTCCTTGTGCGCGATCGGCACGCCGGTGAGCGCCCCGCCGCTGCCGGCGGCGAGCGCCCGGTCGGCGGCGGCGGCATCGCTGAGCGCCTGGGCTCGGGTCACCGAAATGAAGGCGTTGAGGGTGCCCTGGCTGGCCTCGATGCGCTTCAGGAACGCCTCGGCGAGCTCGACGCTGGAGAAGCGCCGCGCGCGCAGGCCGGCGGCGAGGCCGGTGAGCCCGATGTGATGCAGTTCACGCATCGAGGCTCACTCGATCACCTTGGGCACCAGGTAGAGGCCGGCGGCGGTCTGCGGCGCGTTCTGCTGGTACTCGGCGTGGTGGTCCTGCTCGGTGACCTCGTCCGGCCGCAGCCGCTGCGACAGACCCGGCAGCGGGTGCGCCATGGGGGTGACGCTCGCGGTGTCGGCGCGCTCCAGGGCGCCGACGAACTCGAGAATGCTCGACAGGCTCGTCTGGTACACGGGGAGCTCCGCGGCGCTGAGCTCCAGGCGCGCCAGGGCTGCGATGCTCTCGATCTGCTCGCGAGTGAGTGCCATGGGAGTGCGGCTCGTGTGCGGCTGCGGGATGCGAAAAATGAGCGGAAAATCATACATGTTGCCTTGCTGAATGTCCTGTCGGTTGCTAGATTACCGGCCACTTTCGGGGCTCTTCCCCCACTTTCCGGTCGCTTCATGCTCAAACGCCTGCGTGGTTATTTTTCCAGCGATCTTTCGATCGACCTGGGCACGGCCAACACTCTCATTTACGTCCGCGACAAGGGCATCGTGCTCAACGAGCCGTCGGTGGTCGCCGTGCAGGACGAGCCTGGGCGCGGCGGCAAGGTGATCGTCGCCGTGGGCACGGAGGCGAAGAGCATGCTCGGCCGCACGCCCGGACACATCACGGCCGTGCGTCCCATGAAGGATGGCGTGATCGCCGACTTCACCTACACCGAGAAGATGCTGCAGTACTTCATCAACAAGGTGCACGGCCAGCGCATGATCAAGCCCTCGCCGCGCGTGCTGGTGTGCGTGCCCTTCGGCTCGACCCAGGTCGAGCGGCGCGCGATCCGCGAGTCGGCCGAAGGCGCCGGCGCGCGCAACGTCGCGATCGTGAGCGAGCCGATGGCGGCGGCGGTGGGCGCCGGGCTGCCGGTGCACGAGGCGCGCGGCTCGATGGTGCTCGACATCGGCGGCGGAACCTCCGAGGTCGCGGTGCTGTCCTTGAACGGTGTGGTGTACGCCAACTCCGCGCGCATCGGTGGCGATCGCTTCGACGAGGCGATCATGAACTACGTGCGCCGCAACTACGGCATCCTGATCGGCGAGGCGACTGCCGAGCGCATCAAGATCGAGATCGGCTCGGCTTATCCCGGGCAGCAGGTGCGCGAGCTCTCGGTCAAGGGCCGCAATCTCTCCGAGGGCGTGCCGCGCAGCTTCACGTTGAACAGCAACGAGATCCTCGAGGCGCTGCAGGAACCGCTGCAGTCGATCGTCAGCGCGGTCAAGCAGGCGCTCGAGCAGACTCCCCCCGAGCTCGGCGCCGACGTCGCCGAGCGCGGCATCGTGCTCACCGGCGGCGGCGCACTGCTGCGTGACATCGATAAGCTGCTGACCGAGGAAACCGGCCTGCCGGT
>DASPSF010000140.1:0-40497 GCA_035624075.1 Steroidobacteraceae bacterium
TCAGGAACAACGCGCCGAGTGCGCGGAGCTTGCAACCGCTGCTCACCCCTTTAAGCTTAAAGGTCATGACTCTCCGTAGCACCACCCGCCGCTGGGGCGTCGTCGCCCAGACGTTTCACTGGGTCATCGTGGCACTCGTCATCACGCAGGTGACGCTCGCGGAGATGGCCGACGATCTGCCGGCCGGCATGCGCAAGCTCACGCTGCTGGCGCGCCACAAGTCGGTCGGGATCACGATCCTCGGCCTGGTCGCTGTGCGCCTCGCGTGGCGCTGGCTGAACGAGCATCCGCCGCTGCCCGAGACCCTGAAGCGCTACGAGCAGGCGCTGGCGCGCTTCACGCACGCGGCGCTTTACGTGCTGCTGTTCCTCGTGCCGCTGACGGGCTGGATGTTGTCCTCGGCACGTGGGTTCCCGGTGAGCTGGTTCGGGTTCTTCCAGCTGCCGGACCTGGTGCCGAAGAGCCGCCCGCTCTACGACGCTCTCATGGATGTACACCACGTGCTCGCCTGGACGCTGGTGGGCGTCGCCGTGCTGCACGCCGCCGCCGCCATCAGGCATCACTTCTGGCACAAGGACGACGTGCTCAAGCGCATGTTGCCCTTCACGCGCACCTGAGCCTGCCGCGATCGATGCCCAAGCCGACGTTCTGCCGGACACTCGCCGCCGCGCTGCTGGCAGCAGGCGTCCTCGCCCGCGCCCAGGCTGCTGCTCCGCCGGCACCGGCGGCGCCGCCGGCGCCAGCCGCCCCGGCGGCCGCGGCCTCGCACTACGTGCTCGACCCCGCGAAGAGTACGCTCGAGTTCACCTTCCTCCAGGCGGGCGCGAAGGATACCGGCCGCTTCCCGCACTTCACGGTGACCCTCGACTGCGCGGGCGCGGATCCGGCGGGCGGGCGGCTCGAGGTCACGGTCGACGTCGCAGCTCTCGACTCGGGCGACCAGGAGCGTGACGAGACGCTGCGCAGCGACGACCTGTTCGCGGTGAAGAAATTCCCGCAGGCGCATTTCCTCGCCACCCGGATCGTGAAGACCGCGGGCGGCTACGAGGCCGACGGCGCGCTCACCATCCGCGGCGTGACGCGCGAGACCAGGGTGCCCTTCACCTTCCGCGAGGCCAGCGAGGCAGGAGCCGCGGTCGGCTACCTGGCGGGCAAGACAGTCGTGCGCCGTCTCGACTTCGGCGTCGGCCAGGGCGACTGGAAGGCCACCGACCAGGCCGGGAACGAGGTCACCGTGTCGTTCACGCTGCGCCTCACGCGTCGCTAGTAAGGCGTCCCGTCGCGGCGCGTGAACGTGCCGCGCAGGTAAGCGAGGTCCACGTCCGGGTCGGAGTAGTGCGCGCCGTCCTCGGGGTCGCGGTTACTGATCTCGAGATAGACCGCGGGCCGGTCACCGCGGTTGATGAGCTGATGTCCGTCGGCAATGCCGGCCGGGAACCCGGCGCACGTGCCGGCGGCGAGCCGCTGCTCGCCGCCTTCCGTCCGCAGCACCAGCTCGCCCTCGAGCACGTACACGAACTCGTCCTCGTGCGTGTGCCAGTGCCGCAGCGCCGACTCCTTCCCCGGCGGGAGCGTCGTGTGGTTGATGCCGATGCGCGTCAGCCCGAAGACATCGCCCAGCCGGCGCTTCTCGCGCGGCAATACGCGCGAGCGGTAGGGCTCCGGGTAACCGGAGCGGTTGAGCGCCGTGACGCTCAGCGCCGCGACTGCGGGTTTGTGCGATGCCATGTCACTCTCCGTGGTTTGTGGCGGCGCGCGGTTGACCTGCCGCGGCGCTTTCGCGAGCATGCCACAAGCTGCATGCCTGAAGCATTCAACGATGTCGGACACTGCGTCGACGCGGTACTGCGCCGCGTGGGGCCGCGCATCGTGCTCGCGCTGCCGCTCGCAATCGGCAAGCCCATCCCGTTCGTAAACGAGCTCTACCGCCGCGCGCTGCGCGACCCCTCGCTGAACCTGACGATCCTCACGGCGCTGTCGCTGCTGAAGCCCGTGGCGGGTGCCCCGCTCGAGGCCCGCCTGCTCGATCCCCTGGTCGCGCGCCTGTTCGGCGGCTACGTCGAGCCGGAGTATGCGCGTGCGGTGCGCGCCGGCCGGGTGCCCGCCAACGTCCGCGTCATCGAGTTCTTCCTCGCTCCGGGTGCGTTCCTCGGCGCGCTGCACGCACAGCGCAACTATCTCTCCGCCAACTACACCCACGTCCAGCGCGAGGTCCTGAAGCGGGGCGTCAACGTGGTGGCCGGGCTGGTCGCGCGCCGCACCGTGAACGGCCAGATGGCGCTCAGCTACGGCTCCAACCCCGACGTGATCGTGGACCTGCTGCCGCAGCTCGAAGCAGCGCGGCGGGCCGGGCGCGAAGTGCTGATGATCGGGCAGGTCCACGCGCAGATGCCCTTCATGACCGGCCACGCGCAGGTCGAGCCGGAGCGCTTCGACTTCCTCATCGACGACCCGCGCTACGACTTCGATCTGTTCGGCCCGCCCAACCCGCCGATCAGCACCGCCGACCATGCCATCGGCATGTACGCGAGCAGCCTGGTGCGCGACGGCGGCACGCTGCAGATCGGCATCGGCGAGCTCGGCGACTCGCTCTCGTATACGCTGCTGCTGCGGCATCAGCAGAACGCGGCCTGGGTGAGCGCGCTGGGCGCGCTCGGCATGCGCGCGGCCGAGCGGCTGATCCGCGACGAAGGCGGCCTCGAGCCCTTCAGCAGCGGCCTGTTCGCCTCCACCGAGATGTTCGTCGATCAGCTGCTCGAGCTGTACCGCGCCGGAATCCTGCGGCGCCGCGTCTACGACTCGCTGCCGCTCGAGCGGCTGCTGGCGACCGGGGCCATAGACGAGCGTTTCGGCGCGGGGATTCTCGAGCGGCTGGTGGCGGTCGGCGTGGGACCGCGGCTGCGCGCGGCCGAGTTCGAAGACTTGAGACACCACGGGGTATTCCGCGAGGAGGTGGAGTTCGAGGACGGGCGCATGCGGGTGCGCGGCGGCGAGTGGATCGTGGCGGACCTCGCCGATGCGGCTTGCCGCGCGGCCATCGCCGCGCAGTGCCTCGGGCGCGAGCTGCGCAACGGGGTGGTCCTGCATGCCGGCTTCTTCCTCGGTCCGCGCGGCTTCTACGCGGCGCTGCGTGACCTGCCGGAAAGCGACCGCGTGCAGCTCGACATGTGCGGTGTCGCCTTCCTCAACCAGCTGTACGGCGCGGACCAGGAGCTGCGCATCCTGCAGCGCCGCGCGGGGCGCTTCGTCAACACGACCATGCTGGTGACGCTGCTCGGGGCAGCGGTGTCGGACGCGCTCGAGAACGGCCAGGTGGTGTCGGGCGTCGGCGGGCAATACAACTTCGTGGCGATGGCGCACGCCCTGCCGGACGCGCGCTCGATCCTGTGCCTGCGTGCGACCCACACGCGCCACGGCCGCACCACGTCCAACATCGTCTGGAGCTACGGCCACGAGACGATACCCCGCCACCTGCGCGACATCGTGGTCACCGAGTACGGCATCGCGGACCTGCGTGGCCGCACCGACGAGGAGATCATCATCGCGCTGCTCAACGTCGCCGACTCGCGCTACCAGGAGGGACTGCTCGCACGCGCCAAGGCGGCCGGCAAGATCCGCGCCGACTACCGCATCCCCGACGGCTACCGCGACAACACCCCGGAGCGCCTCAGCCGCGCCCTCGCCGGGCATCGCGGGCAGGGGTTCTTCAGCGAATACCCGTTCGGCACCGACCTCACCGCCGAGGAGATCGCGCTGGCTCGGGCGCTCATGTTCCTCGACGGCCGCACCGGCACGCTCGCGGGAAAGCTGGCCACGGTCGCGGCAGCCGTGGTCAGGGGCAGCCCCGCCCCGCGGCACGCGGCGGCCTTGGAGCGCATGGGTCTCGACCAGCCGCGGAACCTGGGCGAGCGCCTCGAGCAGCGGCTGGTGGTGCTCGGGCTCGACGCGACGCGCGGGGTGCTCTAACGCTTGCGCCGCGGCGCGGTCCGCCGGCGCGCGGCGCGTTTCGGCGCCTTGCGGGCCTTGACCGCCTTGCGCTTGGGTCGTGCGGCCCGTTTGGCCTTAGCCGCCTTCGCGGCGCGGCGCGGCTTGGCCTTGGCGCGCTTGTTCGCGGCGGCCTTCGCGGGCGCTTTGGCCTTGGCGGCCGGTTTCGACGGCATGCCCCGCAGCTGATCGAGGATGGCCGGATTCTCGAGCGTCGAGACGTCCTGCGTGACTTCCTCGCCGTTCGCGACCGCGCGCAGCAGCCGGCGCATGATCTTGCCCGAGCGTGTCTTGGGAAGATTGTCGGCGAAGCGGATGTCGTCGGGCTTGGCGATGGGACCTAACTGCTCGCCCACCCAGTCGCGCAGCTCCTTGACGAGCGCGCTGGTGTCGCCGGTCGGGCGCGGGCCGCGCAACACCACGTAGGCGAACACCGACTCGCCCTTGATCTCGTGCGGCTTACCGACCACGGCCGCCTCGGCGACCCGCGGATTGGCGACCAGCGCCGACTCGATCTCCATGGTGCCGAGGCGGTGCCCCGACACTTTGAGCACGTCGTCGATGCGGCCCATGATCCAGTAGTAGCCGTCCTTGTCGCGGTGCGCGCTGTCGCCCGCCACGTAGACGCGGGTGTGGAACTTCGCCCAGTAGCCCTCGACATAGCGCGGGTTGTTGCGCCAGATGGTGCGCAGCATCGACGGCCAGGGCTTGCGGACCACGAGATAGCCGCCCGCGTCCGGGCGCTTCACCGACTCGCCGTGATCGTTGACGATGTCGGCATCGATGCCGGGCAGCGGTTGGGTGCAGGAGCCGGGCTTGGTGGCGGTCACGCCGGGGAGCGGCGAGATCAGGATCGCGCCGGTCTCGGTCTGCCACCAGGTGTCGACGATCGGGCAGCGCTGCTTGCCGATCACGCGGTGATACCACATCCACGCCTCGGGATTGATCGGCTCGCCGACACTGCCGAGCAGGCGCAGCTTCGACAGGTCGTACCTGTTCGGCAGGTCATCGCCGAGCTTCATCAGCGCGCGGATCGCGGTCGGCGCCGTGTAGAAGACGGTGACGCCGTGCTCCTGGCAGTTCTTCCAGAAACGGCCGCCGTCGGGCACCGTGGGTGCACCCTCGTACATGAGGACGGTCGCACCGGCGGCGAGCGGCCCGTAGGCGATGTAGGTGTGTCCCGTGACCCAGCCGACATCCGCCGTGCACCAGAAAACGTCGTCGTCGCGCAGGTCGAACACCCATTGCGTCGTGACCTTGGCGCCGAGGAGATAGCCGCCGGTCGCGTGCTGAATGCCCTTCGGCTTACCCGTCGATCCCGAGGTGTAGAGGATGTAGAGCGGATGCTCGGCCTCCACCCACTCAGGATCGCAGGATGGCGGCTGTCCCTCGATGGCCTCGTGCCACCATAGGTCGCGCTTGGCGTCCATCGGCACCTCCCGGCCGGTGCGCTTGAGCACTATGACCCGCCTGACGGTCTCACAGCCGACAGCGAGGGCATGATCGGTGTTGACTTTGAGCTCCACCGCCGCACCGCCCCGCCAGCCGCCGTCGGCGGTAATGACCAGCTTGGCCTCGGTGTCCTCGATGCGATCCTTGAGCGCGGGCGCGGAGAAGCCGCCGAACACCACGGAGTGGATGGCGCCGATGCGGTTGCAGGCGTGCATCGCCACCAGCACCTCGGGGACCATCGGCATGTAGATGACGACGCGGTCGCCTTTGTCGATCCCTTGCGCCTTGAGTGCATTGGCGAAGCGGCAGACGTCGGCGTGCAGCTCGCGGTAGGAGAGCCGCCGCACATCTCCCGGCTCGCCCTCGAAGATGACCGCAGTCTTGTGGCCGCGCTCGTTCAAGTGCACGTCGAGACAGTTCCACGAGGCGTTCAGGCGCCCGTCCGTGAACCAGCGGTAGTTCGGCGCACGCGCCTCATCGAGCGCCACGGTGAACGGCCGGTGCCAGCTGAGCTCCTGCGAGGCGAGGTCCGCCCAGAAGCCCACGTGATCGTCGGCGGCGCGCTTGCGCAAGGCCTCGAGATCGTGAGGCTTGATGCGCGCCCGCGCGGTGAACTCGAGCGAAGGCGGGAAGCTGCGCTGCTCGATGAGGACCGATTCGATGTTCTTATCCGTCGCTGCGACCGCCATGACAAACCTCCACGGGCCGGGTGCGCAGCATAGCCTCTAACCGTGCAGCTCTGCGAGCAGGCGCTCGATCATGGCGCGCGCCCGGCGCGCGTAGCTCTCGCCGAAGAGGTTGGCATGGTTCAGCACGTGATAGAGGTTATAAAGATCGAGGCGCAGCTCCGCCCCGGGGGGCAGCGGAGCCGCCGCCGCGTATGCCCGGTAGAAGCGCGGGCCGAAGCCCCCGAACAGCTGCGTCATCGCGAGGTCGGTCTCGCGGTCCCCGTAGTAGACCGCCGGGTCGAAGATCACCGGTTCGCCGTGGCGGGTCGCGAGCCAGTTGCCGCCCCACAAATCCCCGTGCAGGAGCGACGCCTGCGGGCGATGAGTCGCGAGCAGCGCCCCGACTTGGGCGAGCAGCCGCTCGCCTTCCCTCTCCAGCAGCGGAGCGAAGCCGTTGGCCACGGCGAGTGCGAGCTGCGGGCGCAGCCGCCGCTCGCGGAAGAACTCGCTCCACGAGCCCATCGGGCCATTCGCCTGCGGCGTGCTGCCGATGGTGTTGTCGCGCCGCCAGCCGTGCTCCGGGGCGGTGACGGCGTGCTGCGCGGCAAGCGCGATGCCTAAGCGCTCTTCGCTCTCGCCGCTGGCGGCACCGGCCTCGAGCCACTCGAGCGCGAGAAAGGCCGTCGCCCTTGTCGCGCCGCACGCCAGCACGCGCGGCACCCGCACCGCTTGCGCGCGCGCCAGCTCGGCGAGCCCGGCCGCCTCCGACTCCAGCATGGAGCTCGCCGCGCTTTCAGCCACCTTGACGAACACGGCGGTCGTGCCGGCCGGCCAGCGATAGCAGCGGATGATGCTGCCGCCGCCGATTCGCTCCGCCGGCTCGGGTGAGAACTCAAGGCCCGTGAGACCTGTCAGCTCCCCCGCGACCGCCGCCCAGGGCTCCACTTACGTCACGCCGCGGGCAGCTGCGCCAGGCGCGCCCCCTGCGCGCGCAGAAACGGGCCGAAGCCGAGTCGATCGTAGAGCCGCGAGAGCTCCGGGAGATCGGGTGCGCGGCGCCTCAAGCCCTCGGCGCCGACGCCGAGTGGCAGGTCGCAGCTGATGCGGGTGAGGCGCTGCGCGAGATACACCGCCTCGCGATGCTCGGCGAGGCGCGCGCCGAGGGTGCCGGCGCCGCGGATCCTCAAGCGCGCGACCCGCTCGAGATCGTCGTAGAGCTCATCGAGCGAGGCGAAGGACTTCATGAGGGAGGCAGCGGTGCGGTGTCCGACACCCGGCACGCCGGGGATGTTGTCGGATTCGTCCCCGGCGAGTGCCAGGTAATCGGCGAAACGCTCCGGCCGCACCCCGAAGTGGCGCTCGATGTCGTGATAGCCGAACTGCCCGCGGGCGCCGAAGTCCCACAGCAGGTCGCCGTCGCGCATCAGCTGCGCGAGATCCTTGTCGCGGGTGATGAAGGCGGCGCGCATGCCGGCGGCGCGCATCGTCTGCGCCAGGGTTCCGATGATGTCGTCGGCTTCATACTCGGGATAGACGAACTCCGCGATACCGAGATGCCGGCAGACCTCGCGGCAGCGGCCGAACTGCTGCGTCAGTGCTGCCGGCGCCGGCTCGCGGTTGGCTTTGTACGCCGGGTAGATCCCGCGCCGGTAGGAATGCGGGCTGCGCTGATCGAAAGCCACCGCGATGTGGGCCGGGCGCACGCGCTCGATGAGATCGCCCAGGAAACGCGTGAAGCCGAACACCGCGTGCGTGGGGTTGCCGTCGGCGTCGCGCATGTCGGGCAGCATCGAGTGATAGGCGCGGAAGACGTAGACCGAGGCGTCGACCAGGAAAATCACGCGACCGACCTTAGCAGGTGCCGGCCCCGATCGTCACGCGCTTGCATTGGGGCGCCGGCGAGCGCGCGAGGGTCCATTCGGCAATAGTTAGGCAAGTGCCTAACTGTAGCCGGGAGGAACCATCAACGCTGCCGACCAGGCGCCCAGGCACAGGGACGTGCCCGCCGCCGCAGGCGGCGAGCGACTAGGACAAATAGGCGCGGATGCGGTCGTGCAGCGGGCTGGTGCGCGGGAAGTGCGCGACCAGATACTCCATCTGGTCGGCCAGCACGCGCCGGCCCTTGAGAAAAATGTACTCAGCGTAGGTCGGCGTGAACGGCACCGCGATCAGCTGCATGCGCGCCTGCTCGGGAGTGCGCGAGGCCTTCTGATTGTTGCAGCGGCGGCAGGAGGCGACCACGTTGGTCCAGATGTCCGTGCCCCCCTGGCTGAAGGGGCGGATGTGATCGCGCGACAGCTCGCGCGAGGGGAAGCGCAGCCCGCAGTACATGCAGAGGTACGCATCGCGCCGGAACAGCGTCTGGTTGTTGAGCGGCGGAATGTAGTCGTGGCGGGTGTTGCCGGGATTGCCGGTGTGGCCGATGGTCGCGACGATGGAGTTCACTTCCAGCACGGTGCGCCGCCCGGTGCGCGCGTTCGTCCCGCCGTACAGCTCGAACAGCAGCGAGCCGCACGTGTAAGCGACCTGCTCCTGGGTGTAGAGTCGCGCGGCTTCCTTGTAGTCGATCCACTCGAGCGGCATGCCGGAGACGTCGGTGCGCAGCACGAGCTGGGAGAGGCCGCGCGCCGCCGGCGCGGCGATGACCGCGAGGTCGTCGAGGAAGCCGTGGTCGGCGCGATCGAGATCCAGCCCGAGCATGGCGCTGTAAGATACGGCACTTTTGTGCAAGAATTCAACACCGCAAGGTCTTAATTAAATTGAAATTTTTCAGTCACGTGGCCGGCCGGCCACGCACTCTCGAAAGGGTCTTTGAATGCCAGTGACGATAGGTGCGCTGAGAGAGAGCGCGCCTCAGGAAACACGCGTCAGTCTCACCCCGGAGATTGCCGACAAGTTCGCGAAGGAAGGCGCGCGGGTGCTGCTCGAGCGCGGTGCGGGCGAGCGGGCGCGCTTTCCCGATTCCGCCTACAAGAATGTCAGCTGGGCCGACTCCGCCGCCGCGGTACTCGCGGGCGCGGACGTGCTGCTCACCGTGCAGCCGCTCTCCGTCGCGCAGATCGGGCAGCTGAAGGCGGGCGCCGTGGTGATCGGCTTCATGCAGCCCTACGCGCGCGCCGCCGAGGTGCGGGCGCTCAAGGAGCGCGGCCTCACCTCCTTCGCCATGGAGCTGGTGCCGCGCATCTCGCGCGCGCAGTCGATGGATGCGCTCTCCTCGCAGGCGGCCATCGCCGGCTACAAGGCGGTGCTGATCGCCGCGAGTGAGCTGCAGAAATTCCTCCCCATGCTCACCACCGCCGCCGGCACCATCCGCCCGGCGCAGGTGCTGGTCATCGGCGCCGGCGTCGCGGGGCTGCAGGCGATCGCCACCGCCAGGCGCTTAGGCGCCGTGGTCGAGGCCTACGACGTGAGGAGCGCCACGCGCGAGCAGGTGAAGTCACTCGGCGCCAGGTTCGTCGAGACCGGCGTGAGCGCGGAAGGCTCCGGCGGCTACGCCCGCGAGCTCACCGCGGAAGAGAAGGCGAAGCAGCAGGAGGCGCTCGATGCACGCATCGCGGTCGCGGACGCCGTGGTCACCACCGCCGCCGTTCCCGGCAGGCCGGCGCCCAAGATCATCTCGCGCGCCGCGGTCGAGCGCATGCGCCCGGGCTCGGTAGTGGTCGACATCGCCGCCGAGCAGGGCGGCAACTGCGAGCTGACGCGCGCCGGCGAGGTGCTCGAGCACCAGGGAGTGAAGATCGTGGGTCCGGTCAATCTCGCCGCCGAGCTCGCCTACAACGCCAGCGAGATGTACGCCCGCAATCTCTTCAATCTCCTGAAGCCCGGCATCTCCAAAGGAGAGCTGGCGATCGACTGGAACGACGAGGTGTTCGCGCAGTCGTGCCTGACACGCGACGGCGCGATCAAACACGAGCCGACGGCCAAGGCGCTCGGGGGCTGACATGACCGGAATGGTGGCACTCTATATCTTCATGCTCGCGGCCTTCACCGGCTACGAGGTGATCTCGCGCGTGCCGGTGATCCTGCATACGCCATTGATGTCGGGCTCGAACTTCGTCCACGGCATCGTGCTGGTGGGCGCGATGGTGGCGCTCGGCAGCGCCACGACGCCGCTCGAGAAAGTCATCGGCGTCATCGGCGTGTTCCTCGCGGCCGGCAACGCGGTCGGCGGCTATGTCGTGACCGAGCGCATGCTCGAGATGTTCAAATCCAGCGGGCAACGCGCCAAGAAAGGGACGCACTGATGCCGGGCTGGATGTCGGCGACCCTCGCGATCCAGGCGAGCTACTTCGTCACCGCGGTGCTCTTCATCATGGGCCTGAAGCGCATGAGCTCGCCGGTGACGGCGCGCAGCGGCATCCTCTGGGCGGGCGCGGGCATGGCGGTCGCGACGCTCGTCACCTTCCTCTACCCGGGGATGTCCAACTACGAGCTGATCCTGCCGGCCATGCTGGTCGGCGGCGTGCTCGCCTGGTGGAGCGGCAAGCGCGTTGCCATGACCAACATGCCGCAGATGATCGCGCTCTACAACGGCATGGGCGGCGGCGCGGCCGCGGCAATCGCGGCGGTCGAGCTCTACCGCGGCGGAACTGAAGGCTACGTGACCGCTGCGCTCGCCGTCCTCGGCGGCATCATCGGTGCGGTTTCGTTCTCGGGCAGCCTGATCGCCTTCGGCAAGCTCCAGGGGCTCATCAACCGGAGTCTGCGCTTCTCGGGCCAGCAGGTCCTGAACCTCCTGGTGCTGGCGGCGGCGCTCACTCTCGGTGCGATGGTGGCGGCCCACTTCAACGCCAGCCCCGCGGTGGTCACCGGCTTCTTCGTGCTGGCGCTGGTCCTCGGCATCACCATGACGCTGCCGATCGGCGGCGCCGACATGCCGGTAGTGATCTCGCTCTACAACGCGCTCACCGGGCTCGCGGTCGGGCTCGAGGGTTTCGTGCTCGACAACGCCGCGATGATCATCGCCGGCACGGTAGTAGGCTCGGCCGGCACGCTGCTCACCCAGCTGATGGCGAAAGCGATGAACCGCTCGCTCGCCAACGTGCTGTTCTCGGGCTTCGGCGATACCGGGGGCGAGGCGACCGGCACGGTGACGGGGAGCCTGAAGCCCATCGAGGCCGCCGACGTCGGCGTGATGATGGCATTCGCCTCCAAGGTGATCGTGGTACCGGGCTACGGCATGGCGGTCGCCCAGGCGCAGCACAAGATCTGGGAGCTGGTGCAGCTGCTCATCGACCGCGGCGTCACCGTGCGCTTCGCGATCCATCCGGTCGCCGGACGCATGCCGGGCCACATGAACGTACTGCTGGCGGAGGCGGGAGTGCCCTACGACCTGATCTCCGACCTCGACGAGATCAACGCGGAGTTCGAGACCGCGGACGTCGCGCTCATCATCGGCGCCAACGACGTGGTGAACCCGGTGGCCCGCACCGACAAGTCGAGCCCGATCTACGGCATGCCGATCCTGAACGCCGACAAGGCGAAGAACGTGATCGTCATCAAGCGCGGCAAGGGCGCGGGCTTCTCGGGGATCGAGAACGCGCTCTTCTATCTCGACAACACCCGCATGCTCTATGGAGATGCGCAGAAGGCCGGAGCGGAGCTGATCGCGGCGGTGAAAGCGGTCGGCTGACGGCGGCCAGGAGGAGAGCTCTCGCCATGCAGCGGCGCAGTCTCCTGAAGCTCGGTGCGGCACTGCCGCTCACGCTCAGCGTGCCGGCGCGGCTCGCGGCGCGTGTCATGTCGCCCTTCGCCCGGGTGCGTCCCGGCGATCCTTACTGGCCGACACCCGCTGAGTGGAACGAGCTCAAGGCCGCGGTCGGCGGCAACCTCCTCGAGCCGCACGCGCTCTTCGCCCCGTGCATCGCCGACGCGGCGGGCGCAGCCTGCGCCGACGTAAAGCAGAACCTGCGCAACCCGTTCTACCTCGGCGACCAGCCGGGCGGGACCCAGGTGTCGGGCTGGCTGGATGCCTGGACGCCCGCGGCGAGCGCCTATGCCGTGAAGGCGCGCAACGCCGAGGACGTCGCCCGCGCGGTGAACTTCGCGCGCACGCACAATCTGCGGGTCGCCGTGAAAGGCGCCGCGCACAGCTATCTCGGCACTTCGAACGCCCCGGACTCGCTCCTGATCTGGCTGCGCGGGCTCACCGACATCCGGCTGCACGATGACTTCGTCGGCGCGGGCTGCGCCGGGAAGGTGGCGCCCCAGCCCGCGGTCTCACTCGGCGCCGGCTGCATGTGGATCGACGCCTACAGCGTGGTCACGACGCGCGCGGGGCGCTACGTTCAGGGCGGCGGCTGCGCCGACGTCGGCGTCGCCGGGCTGGTGCAGTCGGGCGGCTTCGGCAGCTTCTCCAAGGGCTTCGGCAACGCGGCCGCCGGGCTTCTCGAGGCGGAAGTGGTCACCGCCGACGGCAAGCTGCGCACCGTCAACGCCTGCCAGGAACCGGATCTGCTCTGGGCGCTGAAGGGCGGCGGCGGCGGAACCTTCGGCGTAGTGACGCGCTTGACGCTGCGTACGCACGGGCTGCCTGAGTTCTTCGGCAGCGGCTGGGGCGTGATCCAGGCAAAGAGCGATGCGGCTTTCCGCGCGCTTCTCGCGCGCTTCATCGCCCACTACGCCGAGCGGCTCGCGAATCCGCACTGGGGCGAGCAGTTCGCGGTGAAGCCCGATAACTCGCTCAAGATCGGGATGGTGCAGCAGGGCCTGTCGCGCGATGAGGCGCGCGCCGCGTGGGCTCCGTTCTTCGACTGGGTGAAGGGTTCCGCCGACCTCACGGTCACCGATGAGCTCGGCGCGAGCGGCCACGAGGCGCAGAGCTGGTGGGAGATCCAGGGCAACCCCAGCATGATCCCCGACAAGCGCCCGGGTGCCCCGCCCGATCACGGCTACTGGGAAGGTGACCAGGATCAGGTCGGAGTCTTCCTCCACGGCTATGACTCGGTCTGGCTCCCGGCGGCGCTCCTCGAGCGCGCGTCACAACCGCGCCTGGTCGAAGCGCTGTTCGCCGCCTCGCGGCACAAGGAGGTGGGCCTTCACTGCAACAAGGGGCTCGCGTTCGCCGCGCCCGAGGCCATCAAGGCCTCTCTCGACACCGCCATGAACCCCGGGGTCACCGAGGCCTTCGCCCTCGCGATCATCGCCGACGGCGAGCGCCCTTCCTATCCCGGCGAGTCGCGGCCGCCCATGGACATGGAGGCGGCGCGCCGTGACGCCCGGGCGATCGATGCGGCGACCGCGGAGCTGCGCAAGGTGGCGCCGGAGGCCGGCTCGTATCTTTCGGAGAGCAATTTCTTCAACCAGCGCTGGCAGCAGGACTATTTCGGTCCGAACTATCCGCGCCTGAGGAAGATCAAGCAGCACTACGACCCGGAAGGTCTCTTCATCGTGCGCAACGGCGTGGGCAGCGAGGATTGGAGCGCCGACGGCTTCACTCGGCTCAAGTGAACCCGTCTAGCGGCGCTTCAACATCTCGGTGAGCAGGAGCACGTCCTGCTGGTCCTGGGGCCGGCTCGAGGCGCGCTTGGAACGCAGGATGTCCGCGAGGCTCGCGGCGCGCACCTCGATTCCGAAGACCTGAAAGGTAACAGCTGAGCGGGCGAGATCCTCGTAGCCCTCGGTGCCGCTCGGCTTGAAGATGAGATCGAGCCGCCCGGCATCGGTCACCAGATTCCACAGATTCGAGCGCCCGAGCGTCTCAGCATCGCAGCTGAAGGCGAGGCCCTCGGGCGTCGACTCGGTATAGACACGCGCCTTGAGGTCGCGCAGCGCGCTCGCCAGGCGCTTGAGATTGTCGCCATCTGCGGCGGGCGCGATATCCGCGTCGGCGGTCAGGCGCGGAAATCCCTGCAGCCGGGCGGCAGTCGCGCCCACCAGTACGTAGCGTACCCGGCGCCGCGCCAGCGCACGCAGTATCCGTTCCGGGTCAAACGCGCCCATCGTCGCGGCGCACGGCGGAGTCGAAGAAGCGCGCCGCGTTACGCAGCTCGAGCAGCCGCTCTTCCGGCGTCAGCCGCAGAATCCGGGCTACATCGTCCAGCATGTGGGAGCGGCCGCGGAGCCTCAGGGCCAGCGTGGCCTGGAGCTCGAAGCCCGCACACTGCACCAGCCGCTCGAGCGTTCTGAAGCTGGGACTCGCCGCACCGTTCTCGATGCGCGCGACGACCGATTGCGAGGTACGGGCGCGGCGCGCCAGCTCGCGCTGGGTGAGCCCCGCGCGACGCCGGGCCGACGTCAGCAGTTGGGCGGCCGTCGAAGTCATCGGACGATGATAGCGAAAAAGCTATCAGCCTGGAACACAGGTACACTGCCCGACGCCCGAGCGGAGGGAAGTTCATGAGAAGTCAGCGATTGATCGCGAGGCTGGCGGCAGTCGTTCTGCTCGCAGCCGCGCTGCCCGCGGCGGCGGCGCCCACCGCCCCGCCGGAGCCGGTGTCGAAACCGCTCACCACCGCGCAAGTCCTGGCCGCTTCCTCGGCGTCCGACTGGCGGCCGCTCGACCCACAGAACACGCTGTACCTGGAGCTTCCCCCCGGGCGCGTCGTCATCGAGATGGCGCCGGTCTTTGCCCCGAACCACGTCGCCAACGTCGCCGCGCTCGCGCGCGAGGGCTACTTCGACGGCCTGGCCTTCATGCGCTCGCAGGAAAACTACGTCGTGCAATGGGGGGATGCGGCCGGCAAGAAGCCGCTGCAGAAAGCGCAGCGCACGCTCCCCGCCGAGTTCGAGCGGCCGCTGCGGGGCCTCACTCTCACCCGCATCACCGATCCCGACACCTACGCACCCCTGGTCGGCTTCCTCGACGGCTTCCCGGTGGCCGGCGACCCACAGCTGGGGCGCGCCTGGCTGGTGCACTGCTACGGCATGGTCGGCGCCGGGCGCGACAACGACGTCGATTCGGGCGGCGGCACGGAGCTCTACGTGGTGATCGGCCAGGCGCCGCGGCATCTCGACCGTAACGTGACGCTGCTCGGGCGCGTCGTGCGTGGCATGGAGCTCCTGTCGGTGCTGCCCCGCGGCCACGGAGCGCTCGGCTTCTACGAAGGCTCGGAAAGCGGTATGCCGATCCGCTCGCTACGCCTGGCCGCCGACCTGCCCGAGGCCGAGCGCACCGCGCTCGAGGAGCTGCGCACCGACACGGCGACCTTCGCCGCCTACGTCGAAGCGCGCCGCAACCGTCACGAGGAATGGTTCAAGGTGCCTGCCGGGCGGATCGACGTCTGCAACATCCCAATACCGGTGCGCGAGCCGAAGGCCAGGAGCCGCTGACTAGCGAATGTGCGGCGGCGGGGCGCGCCCGCCACCGCGCGGCTGCGGGTGCTGCTGCAGGCGCTTGGCGCGCTGCTCGCGCGCGCGCTGCACCATCTGCTGGCGTTGCTCCGGGGTGGCGTTGCGCCACTGCTGGCGCAGCATCTGGCGCTGCGCCGGCGGCAGCTGCTGGAAACGGTGATAGTTCTGCCGCACGGCCTCGCGCTCATTCGGCGGCAGAGCCTGGAACCGCTGCCAGCGATCGCGGATCGCATTGCGCCGCTCGGGCGGCAGCGACTGCCAGCGCGAGAAGCGCTCACGCGCCTGCGCCTGCTGCGCCGGCGACATCTCGAGCCAGCGCTTGCTTCCATTGGCGAGCGCCTGCTGCCGCTCGGGCGGCAGGCTGTTCCACTGGCTGCCCATCGAGCCGAGCACCCTCTGCTGCTCGCTCGAGAGACTCGACCAGGCGACCGGGGCGGGCGGACTCGCGGCGGCGGCCGGCGGAGCCGGCGGTTCCTGTGCGAATGAGGGCGCGCTGGCTGCCAGCAGCAGGGCGGCGAGCAGCGCGAGCACCCGGGGTCTCATTGTTATCGGGCTACCCATTGTTCTTGTCTCCGGAGGGAGTCGGCGCCGGGGCAGGTGGCGGAGCGGGCGGCGGCCGTGTGCCGCCGCTGACCGGCGGGCGCGCGGCCCTGGCCGGATTCGGCTGCCCGAGATAGTTCGGATTCACCTCCGAGAGCCGGTCGACGCTGCCGAGAAACTCGAGGAAGCCCGCCGCGGGCTGCGACGGCGGCGCCTTGCTGGCATCGTCCGTGCGGCCGATGGCGCTGCCAAGCGCGAGCGCGCTCAGCACCGCGATCGCACCGGCGCGATGGAACCCCATCAGGTGTTGCTCTCGGCTCCGGCATCGGACTGCGTGGCCGCCCATTCGTAGAACGAGCCGTCCCAACCCTCCATCAGGTCAATCGAGTCGTTGTCTGTCAGCAAATCCATGTCCTCGACGGCCGCGGCATGCTGCGCATCGAGCGCCACCGGCGGCGTGCCGGCGGGCTCACGGTGCCAGAGCACCACCGCCACCAGCAGCGCCGCGGCCACCGCACCGGCCGCCGGCATCAGCGTGAAGCTGCCGAACCACGCGCGGCGGCGCGCACCGGCCGCGGCGAGCGCCGCCTGGCGAGCCTGGTTCAAGCGCGAGCGCGTGCGGCCGTCGATGCGGCGCACGCTCTCCTCGAGCACCCGCTTCGCGTTGCGCTCGAGCAGCGTCAGTGATTCATCGCTCTCGCTCATAAGTGGAGCTCTCCGAGTTGCGCGCGCAGTGCCTGCAGCGCGCGAAAGTAATGTGTCTTCACGCTGCCCTCCGAGCAGCCCATCGCCCGCGCCGTCTCCGCCACGTCGAGGCCCTCGAGCGTGCGCAGCAGGAACGCCTGCTGCTGCCGTGGCGGCAGCCGCCCGAGCGCCTGCTCGAGCGCCCCCACGGCCTCGTCGAGCTCGAGCCGGCGCACCGGCTGCGGCTCGAGGCTCGGCGCCTGGGCGATCGGGTCGTACTCCTCGTCATCGTCCTCGCCGCGCAGCGGCAGCCACGCCATGATGCGGCCGCGCACCGTGCGGCGGCGCTGCATGTCGCGGATGCGGTTCTCGAGAATCCGGTAGAAGAGCGGCTTCCACTCTTCAGGCGGACGGTCGGAATAGGCCCGCGCCAGCTGCAGCATCGCGTCCTGGACCGCATCGAGGGCGTCGTCCTCGTGCCGCAGCGCCGCCTGGGCGATCTTGAATGCCTTCAGCTCGACGCCGGCCAGGAACTGGTTCAGCGCTCGGGTTTGCGTTTTCTCTTCGGGATCCGTCAGGTCCACGTCGCCGTGTAGTGCGGCCGGCATGCTATAAGGCGACGCGAGCGTAGCAAACTCGGGCATGGCGTGTATAACGCGCGCAGGCACGGCCCGGTTGACGGCCTCGTCCAGCGCAAGTCATTGATTTAGCTCTTCCGGTGGGATTGGTTCACAAAATATTCAGGGTGGCGCTCGACACCCCCCTGAGACGGCTGTTCGACTATCTCCCACCCGGCTTGCCCGATGGCGCCGGAGCGCTCCGGCCGGGGATGCGGGTCAGGGTGCCCTTCGGTCGCCGCCGCCTGGTCGGCGTCGTCCTGGAGGTCGGGGACTCCTCGGAGCTCCCGCCCGAGCGCCTCAAGCCCGTCCTCGAGATCCTCGACGCGGCGCCCGCCCTCGAGCCTTCCGCGCTCGAGCTCATCCGCTGGGCGGCCGAGTACTACCACCACCCCGTCGGCCAGGTGCTGGCGACCGCGCTGCCGAAGCTCATGCGCCTCGGTGCCGGTGTCACGGCGACCGAGGAGCGCTGGACGGTGACCGCTTCAGGCAGGGAAGCCGTTGCGGCGGGTGAGCCGCGGCGCGCGCCGAAGCAGCGCGCCCTCCTCGATTTTCTCCTGTCCCGCGATGGCGCCGCGCCGGCGGAAATCTTGAGCGAGCACTCGCCGGGCTGGCGCGAGGCGGCGCGTGCGCTCGAGATTCGCGGCTGGCTCGAGAGGAGCGAGGTGGCGCTGGTCGAGGCAGCGGAGCCGGTGCGCATGCGCGCCGCGGGACCCGAGTTGCTGCCCGAGCAGCGCGATGCGGTCGAGCGCGTCGCGGCGGCCGCGGGTGCCTACGCAGCCTTCCTGCTCGAGGGTGTCACGGGCAGCGGCAAGACCGAGGTCTACCTGCGCCTCGCGGAAGGAGCGCTCGCCAGGGGGCGAGCGGTGCTGGTGCTGGTGCCGGAGATCGGCCTCACCCCGCAGCTGGTCGGCCGTTTTCGCGAGCGGTTCGCGGCACCGCTGGCGGTGCTGCATTCGGCGCTCACCGATTCCGAGCGCCTCGCCGCGTGGCGCGCGGCGTGGAGCGGGCAGGCGCGCATCGTGCTCGGGACTCGCTCGGCGGTGTTCGCGCCGCTTCCCGACCTCGGCCTCATCATCGTCGACGAGGAGCACGATGCCTCCTTCAAGCAGCACGAGGGAGCGCTCAGGTACTCGGCGCGCGATCTCGCGGTGGTGCGCGCCCGGTTCGCGGCGGTGCCGGTGCTGCTCGGCTCCGCGACGCCCTCGCTCGAGACGCTCGCGAACGTCGCCGGCGGACGCTACACGCGGCTGCGCCTGCTGCGCCGGCCCGGAGTGTCGCAGCCGCCGCTTCTGAAGCTCATCGACCTGCGCGTGAACGCCATCGACGCCGGCATCTCGACCCCGGCGGCGCTCGCGATCGAGCGACATCTGGCCGCGGACGGCCAGGTGCTGGTGTTCCTCAACCGCCGCGGTTACGCGCCGACGCTGTTGTGCACGGCCTGTGGCTGGATGGCACCCTGCCGCGAGTGCGACGCGCGCCTCACGGTGCATCTGGCTGCGGCCCGGCTGCGCTGCCATCACTGCGGCGCCGATGCGGCGCTCCCCGCCCGCTGCCCGCAGTGTGGTTTTGCAGTGAAGCCGGTCGGCCAGGGCACGGAGCGCATCGAAGCGACGCTCGGCACGCGCTTCCCCGGCATTCCCATCGTGCGGCTCGACCGCGACGTGGTGCGGCGGCGCGGCGATCTTGACGAAGTCGTGCGCCGCATGTCATCGGGCGAGGCGCGCATCCTCGTCGGCACGCAGATGGTCACCAAGGGTCACGACTTCCCCAACGTGACGCTGGTGGTGGTGCTCAACGCCGACCAGGGACTCTTCAGCACCGACTTCCGCGCGCCGGAGCGACTCGCGCAGACCATCGTGCAGGTGGCGGGCCGGGCGGGGCGCGGCGAGCGGCCGGGCGAGGTGCTGATCCAGACCGAGTTTCCGCAGCATCCGCTGCTCGTCTCTCTGCTCGAGCGCGGCTACGACGGCTTCGCGGAGGCCGCGCTCGCCGAGCGGCGCCAGGCCTCGTGGCCGCCCTTCAGCCGCCTCGCGGCGCTGCGCGCCTCGGGAAAGACGCGCGACGCCGCACTCGGATTCCTCAGCGAGGCGCGCGCCACGGCCGGCGCGCTGCCGCGGGGACTGAAGCTCCTCGGTCCCGTGCCGGCGGCCATGGAGAGGCGCGCCGGGCGCTACCACGCGCAGCTCCTGATCGAGAGCCGCGAGCGGCCGCCGCTGCATCAGTTTCTCGACGGCTGGCTGCCTCGGGTCGAGGCCTCGAGAAGCGCACAGCGCGTGCGCTGGGCGCTCGACGTCGATCCGCTCGAGCTGTTCTGAGCACCGGGACCAACCGCGCAGAGCGCTTCGGGTAAACTGCCCGCGAGGCGCCGAGCGCGCGTTTTCGTGTCCCCTGAAGAACACCCTTGAAGCAGGAACTCGAGCAGCTGCTGCTGGCTGCCCTTGAAAAGCTCACCGGCAGCCTCCTCGCGGAGCAGCCCCCGGCATCGAGCGTAGTGGTCGAGCGCACCCGCGAAGCGCAGCACGGCGACTTCGCGAGCAACGTGGCGCTGCGCCTGGCGAAGGCCGCGCGCCGCAACCCGCGCGAGCTCGCCGCCGCGATCGTGAGCGCCCTGCCGGCCAACACCCTGGTGGCGCGCGCCGAGGTCGCAGGCGCCGGCTTCATCAACTTCCACCTGGCGCCCGCGGCCTATGCGCGCGAGCTCGGTGAGGTCCACGAGCGCGGCGCGCGCTACGGCGAGTCCCGCGCGGGCGCGGGCGAGCGCGTTCTGGTCGAGTTCGTCTCGGCCAACCCGACCGGGCCGCTGCACGTCGGCCACGGCCGCCAGGCCGCCTACGGGGCGACGCTCGCCAACATCCTCGCGGCCGCCGGCTTCGAGGTCGCGCGCGAGTACTACGTCAACGACGCCGGCCGGCAGATGGACATCCTCGCCGTGAGCGCCTGGGTGCGCTATCTCGAGCTCTGCGGCGAGCAGCTGCCGTTCCCGGAGAACGGCTACCGCGGCGATTACGTGCGCGTGCTGGCGCAGGACCTCAGGGCTGCGGCGGCCGAGGCGACGCTGCGGCGGCCGGCCGCCGCGGTGCTCGCCAACCTGCCGCCGGATGCCCCGGCCGGAGACAAGGACGCCTACATCGATGCGCTGATCGCGCGCGCGCGCGAGCTGCTCGGCGCCGGGGGCTTCCGCGCGGTGCTCGAGCTGTCGCTGGAGACGATGCTCGCCGACATCCGCGAGGATCTGGCGGAGTTCGGCGTGCGGTTCGACCGCTGGACCTCCGAGCGCGCCTTCGTCGATTCGGGCGCGATCGATCACGCGCTCGAGGTGCTCGAATCGCAGCAGCGCCTGTACCGCCAGGAGGGAGCGCTGTGGTTCCGCGCCACCGAGTTCGGCGACGAGAAGGACCGTGTGGTGGTGCGCGAGAACGGCCAGAAGACCTACTTCGCCTCGGATATCGCCTACCACCTCGAGAAGCGCGAGCGCGGCTTCGCGCATCTGATCGACGTGCTGGGCGCCGATCATCACGGCTACGTAGCGCGCGTGCGCGCCGGGCTCGTGGCCATGGGCCAGCCGGGCGATTGCCTCGAGGTGCAGCTGATCCAGTTCGTGAGCCTGTTCCGTGGCGCCGAGAAGATCCCGATGGGCAAGCGCGAGGCGCAGTTCGTGACGCTGCGCCAGCTGCGCGCGGAGGTCGGCAACGACGCCTGCCGCTTCTTCTACCTCATGAGGAGCCACGATCAGCCGCTCGACTTCGATCTCGAGCTCGCCAAGTCGCGCACCAACGAGAACCCGGTCTACTACATCCAGTACGCGCACGCGCGCGTCGCGAGCGTCATGAAGCAGCTCAGCGCACGCGGCCTCGCCTTCGACCGCGCTGCGGGCCTCGCCGCCGTGGCACAGCTCACCGACGGCCACGAGCAGGCGGTGCTGCAGGCGCTCAGCCGCTACCCCGAGGTGCTCGAGCAGGCGGCGGCCAACCGCGCGCCGCATGCGCTGGTGCACTACCTGCGCGAGCTCGCCAACGCCTTCCACACCTACTACAACGCGCAGGCGTTCATCGTCGAGGACCCGGCGCTGCGCAACGCGCGCCTCGCGCTGGTGCTCGGCGTGCAGCAGGTGGTGCGCAACGGGCTGACGCTGCTCGGCGTCTCGGCACCCGAGACCATGTGAGCATGGCGCGACTCACCACCCGCGACTACAAGAGGACCACACGCCGACCGCTCGACTTCTCGCGCTGGCGCGAGTTTGGCTACGGGCTGCTGGCAGGCGCGGCGCTGGCGACCGTGGCTTTCGTCTACGCCGGCGGCCGGGCCCACAAGGCGGCCGAGGTCGCCGATGCGCCGCGCCCCGATCCGCGCCGCGGGCAGCAAGCCGACGCCGACCCGGGCGGCGCGGGCAAGCCGTCCGAGAAGTACGACTTCTATCAGATGCTGCCGAACTTCGAGGTGGTCGTGCCGGAGAAGGACAGGGAGGTCAGGCGCGATCTGCCCGCGGGCGCGCCGATCGAGCGGCCAGGTGTCTACGTGCTGCAGGCCGGCTCCTACCGCAACGAGGCCGACGCCGAGCGCGTGCGTCAGCAGCTCGCGCTCCAGGGCGTTGAGGCCAAAGTGCAGCGCGTGGCGGTGGATGCCGACGTCTGGCACCGGGTGCGCATCGGGCCGATCACGAATCTCGCCGAGCTCAACAAGGTGCGCAAGCAGCTGCAGGCCGCCGAGGTGGATGCGCTGGTGATCCGCGTGGGAGACTGAGCGCACCCACCGCGCTTGGGAGAGCGCCCATGAGAGTCTGTTTGCTGGCCGCCACCCTGGTAGTGCTCGGACTGCAGCCCGCGCTCGCCGAGGAGGCCAGGCCCAGCGAGGAATCGATCCGGCATCTGTTCGAGGCGATGAACACCCGTCACATGCTCGACGACCTGATGGGGCAGATGGACAAGACCATGCGGGATTCCGCCCGCCAGGGCCTGGGCGCGCAGACTCTGAACCCGCAGCAGCAGAAGATCTTCGACGACATGATGACCAAGCTCATGGCGTTGATGAAGGAGCAGCTGAACTGGTCGGCCATGGAGCCGACGATGATCAGCGTCTACCGCGATACCTTCACGCCGCAGGAAGTGGCGGCCATGACGAGCTTCTATGCCTCGCCCGCCGGCAAGGCGATCGCCTCCAAGCTGCCGCAGGTCACGCAGCGAACGATGCAGCTCATGCAGGAACGCATGCGCGACCTGATTCCGCGCGTCGGGCAGCTGGAACGCGACGCCGCGCAGCAGTTGAAGCAGGCCGCGGATTCATCGCCGCCGCCGCCGGCAGCGCACTGAGCCAGGCCGTTCAGCGTCTGGCGCGCGCCGCGCGCCGAGCCTTCCCCGGTGGCGCACGCTGCGCCACCGCCACCGAGCGGCGCGCCCACTCGGCGAGCTGTCGCGCGTCCTCCAGCACGTCCGCCGGGGCCTCGTAGTAGCTCATGCTGCGCTCGGGCCGGTCGGTGTACGGCCGGAACGGCGCCGCGCCGCGCGCGGTGTAGTCGGCGCGGTTCGAATCATCGACCCGCAGATACAGCGTGTCGTCCGAGATCAGCGCGAAGAACAGCTCGTCGCAATACAACCCCGCCCCGCCGAACATGCGCTTCGAGCTGACACTTCCCAGTGCCGCCAGCTGCTCGAGCACGTACTGCAGAAAATCAGCGCTGACCGTCATGAGGCGCAGCCGCGAGTGCCAGACGAGGCATTTCGGGAGCGTCAGTCCTCGCTGATGTTCCTGAAATCCACTCCCAGCGACCGGAGCTTGCGGTACAGGTGGGTCCGCTCCATCCCCACCCGCTTGGCGAGCTGACCCACCTTGCCGTTGCAGAGCAGCAGCTGCTGCTGCAGGTAGGCGCGCTCGAACTGCTCGCGGGCCTCGCGCAGCGGCAACGCCAGCAGGTCCTGCTTCACCAGCGGCTCATCGGGCGGCGCCTGCACGGCGAGCTCGCGCTCGATTTCCTCGAGCCGGATCTCCTCGCTCCCGCCGTGGATCAGCAGGCGATGCACCAGGTGGCGGAGCTCGCGCACGTTGTCCGGCCAGGGGTAGTTGCGCAGGCGGTTCTGCGCGGCGACGCTGAAACGCCGGAACGGCAGCCCTTCGGTGTCGACCACGCGGTCGACGTGGTAGCGCAGCAGATCCGGGACGTCCTCGGCGTACTCGCGCAGCGGCGGCACGCGCATGATGAGCACGTTGAGGTGCGCCAGCAGGTCGCGGCGCAATGCCTCGTTCCCGGCGCGCTGCTCGATGCCCGGCTGCGCCGAGGAGATCAGGCGCGCGCGCAACGCCACCGGCTCGGCTCCGCCGAGGCGTGTGAACTGCCCCGACTCGAGCACGCCGTAGAGCAGCCGCTGCACCCCGGCCGGCAGATCCTCGACCTCGTGGAGGAACAGCGTACCGTTGCCGGCCTGCTCGAGCAGGCCTTCCTCGCGCGCGCCGCCGGGAAGCTCGCGGCCGAACAGGCGACTCTCGGCGTCCGCCTCGCGCAGCGCGCTGGCGATCAGCGTGATGAACGGCGCGGCCGCGCGCGGCCCGTGCTCGTGCACGTAGCGTGCGAAGGCTTCGCGCCCCGAGCCCGGCTCGCCGACCAGCAGCAGCGGCGAGGGATTGGCCGCCATCTGCTGCAGCTCCGCCCGCAGCTGCTGCATCAGGCGGCTCTTGCCGATCGGCGCCGTGAGCGCGGCCCCGAGGAGCTTGCCCGACTGGCGGTGGCGCCGTCCGGCATCGAGCGCGCGCTCCACGGTGCGCAGCAGCTTGGCGAGCGACAGCGGCTTCTCGACGAAGTCGAAGGCGCCGAGGCGCGTGGCCTCGACCGCGGTCTCGACCGTGCCGTGCCCCGACATCATGACCACCGGGCAGCCGTCGGCGACGCCGGTCGACCACTCGCGCAGCAGCGTGATGCCGTCGACGTCCGGCATCCAGATATCGAGCAGCACCAGATCCGGGATCTGCCGCGCGCGCGCAGCGCGCGCCTGGGCGGCGTTGGCGGCGACGTCCACCTCGTAGCCTTCCTCGGAGAGGATCTCCTTCAAGAGGCCGCGGATGTCCGCCTCGTCATCGACCACGAGAATATGTGGGTTGCTCATGCCCGTTCCCTCCGCAACTGATCACGCCGCTCACGCGCGCCGGCGGTGCGGGTGCTGTCTGTCACCGGCAGCACCACGCGCACGCGGGCGCCGCCTTCGGGGCGGTTGTCCGCGTCGATGCGGCCGCCGTGCTCTTCGACGATTTTCTTCACGATCGCAAGCCCCAAGCCCGTGCCCTTCGGCTTGCTGGTCACGTACGGGTCGAACACTCTGCCGAGGAGCTCGCGCTGAAATCCCGGCCCGTTGTCGCACACCGTGACGCTGGCGTACTCGCTCTCGCCGCTGCTGTCGAGCCGGGTGGCGATCTCGAGCGCGGGCTGAGTGACGCCCTCGAGTGCCTCGAGCGCGTTGGTGACGAGATTGTTGAGGATCTGGCGCACGCGGCCACGGTCCGCCTCGATCCCCTCGAGGCGCGGGTCGAGGTCGAGGCGGATGCGCGTGCGCGGCGCCTGCGAGCGGTACAGGTCCGCCACCTCGGTCACCAGCTGATTGAGGCTGAAGCGCGTCACCTGCATCTCCGGCGCGCGCGCGTACTCGCTGAAGGCGTTCACCATCTGCTGCATGGTCTCGACCTGCTGCACGATGGTGCGCGTGCCGCGCTCGAGGATCTCGGCGTCCGACTCGCTCATGCCGCCCGAGAGTCGCCGGCGCAGCCGCTCCGCCGACAGCTGGATGGGGGTGAGCGGGTTCTTGACCTCGTGCGCCAGGCGCCGCGCGACCTCGCCCCAGGCCGCATCGCGCTGCGCCGCGAGCAGCGCCGTGATGTCGTCGAACACGATCACGAACCCGAGCTCCCGGTCCTCGCCCGGGAGTGGCGTGCAGGCGCACATGAGCGTGCGCCGGCCGGAGGTGCCGTCGAGATCGAGCTGCTCACGCCACTCCTCGCGTCCGGCGGCGAAGCGCACCGCGAGCGCGCCCACGAACTGCCCGAGGCGCTCGTTGCCGGCGGCGAGCTCGGGCAGCGGGCGGCCGGTGGCGGCGGCGAGCTCGGTGCCGAGGATTGCACCGGCCGCCTGGTTGGCCATGCGTACCGTCATGTGGCGGTCGATCGCCAGCACCCCGGTGGAGAGGCGCGCCAGGATGATCGCGAGCCGTTCGCGCTCGCGCTCCACGGCTTCCTGGCTCGACTGTGCCTCGGCGCGCGCGCGTCGCAGCCGCTTGGTCATGTCGTTGAAGGAATGCACCAGGAAGCCCATCTCGTCGCGTGACGGCAGGCGCAGCCGCGTGGCGAAATCGCCCTTGCCGACCGCGCGCGTGCCCTCGATGAGGTCCTGCACCGGGCGCACCAGGCGTTGCGCCGAGAAGATCGCGCCGTAGATGGCGGCGAGCATCGCCAGCAGCACCACCAGCGTCAGCGTGAGGCTGAAGCTGTACTTGAGCGGCTCACGCATCGCGGCCAGATTGCCGTACTGCGAGTAGGTCCCCTGCACCGCCTCCGACAGCGCCGCGAGCTGCGCCGGCACCGGGTAGATCGCCACGACGAAGCGCGGATCGTGGCTCGCCGCGGACTCATCGAGCGGCGCAGCCGTGCGGATCAGGTAGCGGCCGCTCGCCTGTGGCTCGAGACTCACGTAAGGCAGGTGCTGCGCCACCTGGCGCACCAGGTCCGGCGGCGGCTGTGCCGGCAGCGCCTCGAGCGGGTTCTCGAGACTCGCCGCGACGATGCGCCCGCGCGCGCCAAACAGCGAGATCTCGAGCGCGTCCCCGGCGCGCCGCTCGGCATCGAGCTGCGCCTGGACTGCCGCCGGCGCCGCGGCCGCGAGCTGATGCGCGAGCGTCTGGGTGCGCTGCGAGTACTCGCGCATGCGCAGGTCGAGCGCGGCCCGCGACAGCACTACCGCATCGTTCAGCCCCTGCTTGACCTCCACTGTGAACCAGCTGTCGATGCCACGGTTGAGGAACTCGAGCGAGGACAGGTACACGATCAAGAGCGGCGCGATCACCAGCGCGCCGAAGATCCCCACGGTGCGCGCGGTGAGGCGCGAGCCAGGCACGTGCTTACGGTAGTCGCGCACCAGCCGCCATACCTTGCGCACCACCAGTACCGTGAGCACCAGCGCCGCGCAGGCGTTGAGCACCACGATCCACCACTGCAGCCGCGCGAACTCGCCCGAGTTCTGCACGCTCTTGGCCAGCAACAGGAATGCGCCGATCGCGATGACGCCCCAGAGGACGCTGAGCCCCACCGCGTTGCGGCGCGCGCGCCCCTGGCTGCGGGGATTTACACCGGCAGCGACCATGTGTACCACTCGCTCTGACGCGCCCAGTCGTCGGTCCAGAACAGCAGCGCCCGCAGCGACGCCGGCAGCTCGCCGCGGCGCACGCCGGCGCGCACGCTGATGGTGTAGTTGCCGCCGTCGAGTTGCGGCTCGACCAGGATCGGCCAGCCGTCGACCTTGCCCAGGGTGTCGAGCGCCTCGTCGAGCGTCGCGTAGGTGTCCTGATCGCCGCTGCGCACGTCGCGCACCACGTAGCGGTCACTCACCGCGTGATAGCTGAGCTGCCGATGCAGCGTCAGCTCGACAATGTTGGCGTTGAACCAGAGGCGCCGCTCCCGTTCGATGCGCACGTCCAGGTCGAAGTCCAGCGTGATTCCGTCCCGCAACGCGTTGCGGATGGCGGGCCCCTGCGGGTATTCCACCCGGGCGTGCAGCAGGAATACCCCGTGATCGATATTCACGTACGCCGAGCGCACCGCAAGCACGCCGTCGAGGGCGTCCGCGCGCGCCCGGTCGACCGCCACGCTGAGCGCCACCACACAAAGCGTCGTGAGCAGGCCGCGCCCGATCAAACCGTCCCTTGCTGGATCGCTGCGTAGCATGGATGCAACAGCTTAGCGCTCAGGTTCCGGCCGTTGTCTTTTCGAGACAAGCATAATAGAAGCCGTCGGTCCCCGCCTCTGCCCCGGGCAAAAGCTGAATTCCCACGGTCCGATCGAGGGCCCCGGGGGCGAGTTCGGCGGCGCGCGGCATTTGAGCGACAGTCATCTGGGGGGTTCCTTCGAGGAAAGGCTGGACCGTCGCCTCGTTCTCCTCGGGCAGCACCGAGCAGGTGCAATAGACCAGCCGTCCACCCACGGCCAGCATGCCGGCCGCCGCCTCGAGAATCGCAAGCTGCGCCACCGCGAGTGCCGGCAGATCACTCTCGCGCCGCAGCAGCTTGATGTCCGGATGGCGGCGGATGACGCCCGTGGAAGAGCAGGGGGCGTCCACGAGAATGCGGTCGAAAGGGCGTCCGTCCCAGAAGCTCTGCGGATCGCGCACATCGCCCACGAAGAGCTGCGCCGAGCGCTTGAGGCGCACGAGGTTCTCGCGGATCCGCTCTACTCTCCCGGCGTCGATGTCGACGGCGCTGACGTCCGCCCCTTCCCCGAGCTGTTCGAGGATGTGTCCGGTCTTGCCCCCCGGAGCTGCGCAGGCATCCAGCACCCGCATCCCGGGGCGTGCCGCGAGCAAGGGAGCTGCGAGCTGGGCGCCCGCGTCCTGCACGGAGACGATCCCCTCGGTGAAGCCCGGCAGGCGATCAACGGGCTGAGGGAGGCCCAAAGTAACCGCTGATCTCGCCCATTGTATCTCCCGAGAGTCAATACCGGCCTCACGCAACTGGCCCACATACTCGGCCGCGGTCGTGCGCGAGAGGTCCACGCGCAGCGTCATCGGCGGATGCGCGTTGTTGGCGGTGAGGATGGTTTCGCAGGACCCTCCCCAGACCGCACTCAGCCGATCGACCAGCCAGGCGGGATGGGCGGTGCGGCCCGCGAGGCTCTGATCCACGCGCGCAAGCAGCGCCGCGTGCTCTGTCAGGTAACGGCGCAGGACCGCGTTCACGAGCCCGGTGGCGCGCTCGGCACCCAGGATCCGCGCGGCATCGACGGTGGCGTGCACCGTCTGCTCCGGCACGTTGCGCGAGTACTCGATCTGATGAGCGCTCACCGTGAGGAGCGCGCGCACGGAGGCGGCAACGCCCGCGGGACGTTTCACGAGTCCCTCGAGCGCCGGCGCAAGCCGCAGATACCAGCGCAGCGTCCCGAGGGCGACGGCGCGCACGGCCGATCGGTCCACCCCGGACCCGGCATCCGCGAGCGCCGCGTCCGCAGAGCGGCCACGCGCCACGACGGCTTCGACGACCCGGGCGGCCGCGGCCAGAGCCGGGGCGCCCGGAGCCCAGGGCGTCCTACCCAAGGCGCCGGCCCGTGAGGTCGAGGTTGTGTGCGAATTCGGACATCGTCAGTACACGGCCGCCGGGTTTCTGGACTTTTCGCACGCCGAGCAGGCCCTGGCCGCATTGAACCAGCATGATACCGTCACGTACGGAGATGATCGTTCCTGAATCGGTAGATTTATCGTCTTTTATCGACATGATCGAAGCAGAATGGATGCGGAGGCGCTCGCCGTCCAGCAGCGTTTCCGCGATCGGCCAGGGGTCGAAGGCCCTCACCTGCCGATCGATGCGAGCGGCCTCGAGGCTCCAGTCGATGCGGGCCTCGGATTTTTCGATCTTGGCGGCGTAGGTGACGCCCTCGGCGGGCTGCGGCTGCGCTGCGAGTGTCCCTGCTTCGATTCGCTCGAGCGCCTCGAGAAGCGCCTCGGCGCCGACCCTTGCGAGCGTGACGGCGAGCGAACCGGCGGTGTCGTCGGCGCCGATGCTGACCTCGTTTCTGAGAACGATCGGGCCGGTGTCGAGCCCGGCATCCATCTGCATGATGCTGACGCCCGTCAGCTCATCTCCGGCGAGGATCGCGCGCTGCACCGGGGCGGCGCCGCGCCAGCGCGGCAGGAGCGACGCGTGGATGTTGAGACAGCCATGGCGGGGAAGACCGAGCACCGCGGGCGGCAGGATGAGCCCGTAGGCGACCACCACGAGGACCTCAGGGTTCCAGCCGGCGAGCGCCGCCTGCGCCGCCTCCTCGCGCAGAGTTGCGGGCTGCAGCAGCGGCAGCCGGCGCGCCTCGGCAAGCATCTTCACGGGCGAGGCGCTCAAGCGTCGGCCGCGGCCGCTCGGGCGGTCGGGCTGCGTCAGCACACCGACGACCTCGTGGGACTTGAGCAGCGCCGCGAGCGCGGGCAGCGCGAACTCCGGCGTGCCGGCGAAGGCGACGCGCAAGGAGTTAGCCCCGGCAGCGAGCAGCCGGCAAAAGTCGCGCCTTTTGCCGGCGGAAACGCAGGCGTTGTCCGAAAAAGCGCCGCAGGCGACTTTTTCCCATCAGAGAGCGCGCGCGCCGCCGACCGGCGCCGCGGGGCGCGACGAGCGCTCCTTGCGCTCCTTGTCGAGCTTCTTGCGAATGCGCTCGCGCTTGAGGTCCGAGAGGTAATCGACGAACAGCTTCCCCTCGAGATGATCCATCTCGTGCTGGATGCACACCGCCAGGATGTCGTCGTAGTCGCGCTCGAATACCGCGCCGGTACGGTCCTGGGCGCGCACCCGGATCTTCGCCGCGCGCTTCACCTCATCGAAGATTCCCGGCACCGAAAGACAGCCCTCCTCGGTGCTCTCCTCGCCTTCGCGCGAGAGGATCTCGGGGTTGACGAGCGCGAGCTGCCCGCTGCGGTCGCTCGAGATATCGATGACGAGGACCCGCTGGTGGACGTCGACCTGGGTGGCCGCGAGCCCGATGCCGGGGGCGGCGTACATGGTCTCGAACAGGTCGTCGATCAGCGTCCCGAGCGCGGCGTCGAACTCGTTTACCGGCTTGGCGCGCGTGCGCAGCCGGGGGTCCGGGAACTCCAGGATGGTTCTTAAGGCCATGATTTCGACGTATATGGGGGCGCCGGCGCCCGTGATCCAGCGCACGATTTTGACATTAATTAGTCTGCCAAATGCGCCGCGTGCCAGTATAACAATTAGAATCTCGGGCGCTGCTTGTGCACCCCGCCTCGCGCGAAGAGGAGTGGAGGATGGTCTCTAATCAAATACTTGGAGCCCGCTTAGGCGCGGGCCTGCTCACCCTGTCGCTGACGCTCTCCGGGTGTGCGCTCTTCCATCATTCGAAACCGGCCGCCACTGAAAGCCCGGCCCCCGCTCCCGCGGCGAGCACGAGCCCGGCGGCCGAGACTGCCCCGGCGCCGGACATGACGGCAACCGAGGCCGCCGTGGCCAACGCCGCGGCTCCTGCACCCGCGCCCGAGCCCGCCGCCTCCCCCGCCATGGGGGTGCCCGCGAGCATGGTGAATCCCACCGCCCCGAAGAGCTACGTCGTCAAGAAGGGCGACACGCTCTGGGGTATCGCCTCGATGTTCCTCAAGGACCCGTGGCTGTGGCCCGAGGTCTGGATCATCAATCCGAGGATTCCCAACCCGCACCTTATCTATCCGGGTGACACGCTGCAGCTGGCTTACGGCCGCGGAGGCAGGCCGATGATCAGCGTCGCCGAGCCGGGCGCAGCGCGCCTCGAGTCCATCCGGCTCGATCCGCGCCTGCGCAGCACCGCGCTCGATACGGCGATTCCGACCATTCCTTACTCGGCAATCCAGGGATTCCTCTCGCACCCGCGCCTGCTGACGCGCGATCAGATCAAGACCGCCCCGTACGTGCTCGCCTTCCGCGACATGCACCAGGTGGGTGGCTCGGGGATCGAGGTCTACGTAGCGAATCTCAATGCCGAGCAGAACGCGCGCTACGCCGTCATGCACGTCGGCGACGAGCTGCGCGATCCCGACGACAACGCCCTCCTCGGCTACGAAGGCGTCTACACCGCCACCGCACTGGTCGAGCGCCCGGGCAACCCCGCCAAGGCGCTGCTCACCGAGCCTGCGCTCGAGACCGTGGCGGGCGATCGCCTGGTGACGGCCTCCGAAGAGGCCACGCCGGTCAACTTCACGCTGCGCGCGCCCGCGAGCGAGGTTCACGGCCGCATCATCGCCGTGGTCGGCGGCACCGACCTCATCGGCCAGTTCGAGGTCATCGCCATCAACCGCGGCAAGAACCACGGGCTCGAGGCCGGCAACGTGCTCGCCGTCGACTCCGCCGGCGACGTCGTCACCGATCTCTATCACGGCGGCGCCACGCGCGGCGATGCAATCCCCAGCACCTCGTCGTTCGCGCCCAGGGTGAAGCTCCCCGACGAGCGCAGCGGCACGGCCCTGGTCTTCAAGGTCTACGATCGCATGAGCTACGCGCTCATCGTCGGCGCCTCGGACACCATCCACGTCCGCGACCTCGTCCGCAATCCTTAACTGATCCTTTCGTTGCGTAAGGCGCGCGCCGCGTTCGCGGCGCGCCGCCCTTGCCTTATGCTCGCGCGCCATGGACCTGAGCTCCGCACGCGCGACCCTCGCCCGTACACCGGGACTCACCGCGCAGGCCGCCGGGGCGCTGATCGCCGCCGCCGGCGGCGATCTTGCTGAGGTCGCTCGCGCACGCGGCGCGGCCCGCGTCGAGTTTCCTGACGAGCGCGCCGTCGCGGCCGACCTCGAGTGGCTCGAGCGCAGCGGCACCGTGATCGTGCTCTGCACCGACCCCGAATATCCGCCGCTGCTCCGCCAGGCCGCGGGGGCGCCCGCTGCGCTCTACGTGCAGGGCTCGGTGGCGCTGCTGGCCGCGCCGCAGCTCGCGATGGTCGGGTCGCGCAGTCCCACTCCCGCCGGCCGTTCGACGGCGCGCGAGTTCGCCGCCTGGTTCGCGCGCGCGGGATTCACGGTGACCAGCGGGCTCGCCACCGGCATCGATGCGGCGAGCCACGAAGGCGCGCTCAAGGCGCAGGGCTCGACCATCGCCGTGTTCGGCACCGGGCTCGATCAGGTGTACCCGTCCGCCAACCGCGCGCTCGCCGAGCGCATCCGCGCGCAAGGCGCGCTGGTGTCCGAGCTTCCCCGGGGCACCCCACCGCTGCCCGCGAACTTTCCCATGCGTAATCGCATCATCGCCGGACTGTCCCTCGGCACACTGGTGGTGGAAGCGGCGCGCGACAGCGGCTCGCTCATCACCGCGCGCCAGGCGCTCGAGGCGGGCCGCGAGGTGTTTGCGATCCCGGGCTCGATCCACAGCCCTGTGTCGCGCGGCTGTCACCAGCTGATCAAGCACGGGGCAAAGCTCGTCGAGGAGGCCAGGGACGTGACGGACGAGCTTGAATTTTCGCTGCCGAAAGAACGACTTACGGAAGCGCCCACGACCGTCGACAAGGCCGGCGAATTGGACAAGGAGTATGAAATGCTGTTAGATGCCCTCGGCTTTGAGCCGGCGACCATCGATAGTCTGGTGGTGCGTACCGGGCTGCCGAGCAACTCGATCGCCTCGATGCTGTTGATACTCGAGCTCGAGGAGCGCGTGGCGGCTCTTCCAGGCGGCCGGTACGGCCGCATACCTTAAAAAATGACTGGCAGTATTCTCGACATCCTGATCTACGTCTTCGACCGCTACATGCTCGCCGATGCGCCGGAGGTGCCGGAGCGCGAGCACCTGGCGCGCGACCTCGAGCGCGCGGGCTTCACGCCGGCGAAGGTCGAGCGCGCCCTCGACTGGCTCACCGATCTCGCCTTCGATCACGAGCGAGCACCGCTGCCGGCCGCGGAGCCGGGTGCACCGACCTCGGGCGTGCGCGTCTTCACCGACAGCGAGCTCACCCGCCTCTCCACCGAATGCCGCGGCTTCCTCCTCACCCTCGAGCGGCTCGGCGTGCTGACGGCGCAGCAGCGTGAGATCGTCATCGAGCGCATGCTGGCGCTCGATGCCGACGAGCCCGACACCGAGCAGCTCAAGTGGGTAGTGCTCATGGTCCTCTCGAGCCAGCCCGGGCAGGAGCTCGCCTTCGAGCGGCTCGATGGGCTGGTGTCCGAAAATCGCCCGGTGGCACCGCATTGACCGCGCGGCTGAGCGCGCCTTTCCCGTCTGGTCCGCGGCTCGTCCGCGGTTTTTCGTTTTAGGCTGAGGCGTTTTTTTCCAATGGCAGAGAACCTGGTCATCGTCGAGTCGCCCGCCAAGGCCAAGACCATCAAGAAGTATCTGGGCCGCGATTTCGACGTGCTCGCTTCCTACGGCCACGTGCGCGACCTGGTCCCCAAGGAAGGCGCGGTCGACCCCGACAACGGCTACGCGATGAAATACCAGGTGCTCGAGAAGAACCTGCGGCACGTGGATGCCATCGCCCGCAGTCTGAAAAAATGCCGCGCGCTGCTGCTGGCCACCGACCCGGATCGCGAGGGCGAGGCGATCGCCTGGCATCTGAAGGAGATCCTGCGCGAGCGCGGCGACCTGAACGGCAAGGACGTGCGGCGCGTGGTGTTCTACGAGATCACGCGCAATGCGATCCGCGCCGCGGTCGAGCAGCCGCGTGATCTGTCGCTCGAGCTCGTCAACGCCCAGCAGGCGCGCCGCGCGCTCGACTATCTGGTCGGCTTCAACCTCTCGCCGCTCTTGTGGAAGAAGGTGCGTCGGGGACTCTCGGCCGGCCGGGTGCAGAGCCCGGCGCTGCGCATGATCTGCGAGCGCGAGGAGGAGATCCAGGCTTTCAAGGCCCAGGAGTACTGGACCATCGAGGGCGAGGGCACGCACTCCGGCCAGGCGTTTCCGCTCAAGCTGCTCGAATACCGCGGCGGCAAGGTCGAGCAGTTCAGCTTCACCAACGAGACCGCGGCCCGCGAGGTCGAGCGCACCTTGAACGCCGCGGCCCGCAGCGCGGGAGGCGAGCCGCACCTCACCGTGCTGGCCATCGACCGCAAGCAGCGCCGCCGCAATCCCGCGCCGCCCTTCACCACCTCGACGCTGCAGCAGGAGGCCGCGCGCAAGCTCGGCTTCAACGCGCGCCGCACCATGCGCCTCGCCCAGCAGCTCTACGAGGGACTCGACATCGGCGAGGGCAGCGTCGGCCTGATCACCTACATGCGCACCGATTCGGTGTCGCTCGCCGCCGAGGCGGTGCAGGAAATCCGCTCGGTCGCTGCCCGGCTCTACGGCCAGGCGGAGGTGGCGGAGGAGCCGCGCGTCTACAAGACGAAGTCGAAGAACGCGCAGGAAGCGCACGAGGCGATCCGGCCCACCTCGGCCGCCGTCACACCCGCGGACGTCGAGGGCAAGATCGAGGACGACCTCTACCGGCTCTACTCCCTCATCTGGAAGCGCGCGGTCGCATCGCAGATGGCTCACGCCGTGTTCGACACCGTGGCGGTGGACCTGCTCGCCGGGCCCGACGGTCCGCAGCGCCATCTGCTGCGCGCCAACGGCTCGACGCTGGTCAAGCCCGGCTACATGTCCGTCTACCAGGAGGGGAGCGACGACAGCAAGACCGACGAGGGAGATCACGTGCTGCCGCCGATGAGGGAAGGCGAGCGCGTGGCGCTCACGGCTCTCAAGGCCGAGCAGCATTTCACCGAGCCGCCGCCGCGCTACAGCGAGGCCTCGCTGGTGAAGGCGCTCGAGGAGCACGGCATCGGCCGGCCCTCCACCTACGCCTCGATCATCTCGACGCTCCAGGACCGCGAGTACGTCGAGATGGACAGCCGCCGGTTCGTGCCGACCGACATCGGCAAGATCGTCAACCGGTTCCTCACGCACCACTTCCACCGCTACGTCGAGTACGGCTTCACCGCGGCGATGGAGGACGAGCTCGACGCGGTGTCACGCGGCGAGGAGCCGTGGACGGTGCCGCTCTCGAAGTTCTGGAAGCCGTTCATCCACCAGGTCGAGAAGATCGACAAGACCGTCACCCGCGAGCAGGTGGCGATGGCGCGCGAGCTCGGCAAGGACCCCGGCGGGAGCGGCAAGCCGGTCACGGTCCGCATGGGACGCTACGGCCCGTTCGTGCAGATCGGCACCAAGGACGATGAGGAGAAGCCGCGCTTCGCGGGCCTGAAGCCCGGGCAGAAGATGGACGCCATCACGCTCGCGGACGCGATGGAGCTCTTCAAGCTGCCGCGCACCCTCGGCGAGACCGCGCAGGGCGAGACCATCATCGCCAACGTCGGCCGCTTCGGCCCGTACGTGAAGTACGGAGCCAAGTTCGTCTCCCTGAAGGAAGACGATCCCTACACCGTGACGCTCGAGCGCGCGCTCGAGGTGATTCGCCTCAAGCAGGAGGCGGACGCGGCGCGCCTCATCCAGGATTTTGCCGCGGACGGCATCCAGGTGCTGAACGGCCGCTACGGCCCGTACGTCACCGACCGGAAGAAGAATGCCAAGGTGCCGAAGGAGCGCGACCCGAAGAGCCTGACGCTGGAGGAATGCAAGGCGATGCTCGCCGCCGCCCCCGAGCGCGGCGCGCGCTTCGGGCGCTTCCGCCGCGGCAAGCAGGCGAAGGCCCCTGCCGCGGGCGAGGGCGCCGCGGCTGCCGCGCCGGCTGCCAAACCCGCGCCGGCCGCCAAACCCGCGCCGGCCGCCAAACCCGCGCCGGCCGCCAAACCCGCGCCGGCCGCCAGAGCGAAGCCGGCCGCCAAACCCGCGCCGGCCGCCAAACCCCCACCGGCGAAGAAGGCAGCTGGCCTCAAGCGCGTCCGGCGTTCGCGTCGCAAGCGCCCGAAGGTAAAGGCGCCGGCCGCGCGCGCGGCCGCGAGCCGCAAGGGCTAGGCGGAAGCGCCTCCCAGCGAGGCCAGGAATCCGTCGATCGCCGCGAGGCACTCCGGCTCGTCGAGCAGCGGCACGTGGCCGCGATTGGCAACCTCGAGCGTGCGCAGATCCGGCTTCTCACGCTGCATGCGCTCGAGCGTCGCGGCACTCAGGATGTCCGAGTGCGCGCCGCGGATGGCCAGCATCGGCACCTTCGCGATCGCCCCCCACAGCGGCCAGAGGTCCGGAGCCGCCTTGGAGGTGTCCTTGAGCGGCTCGGCGATCAGCGGGTCGCTGTCGGGCATCGGCACTCCGTTGGCGTCGGCACGGAAGCTGGCGCGCGCCAGCTTCTCCCAGCGCGCATCATCGAGCCCGGGCCACGCTGAGCCGTAAACCAGACGCACCTGAGCTACGGCCCCGGCCCAGTCGCGCACCGGCGGCGATTTGCCGACGTAGCCGCGGATGCGCTCGAGCCCGGCAGGATCGACCTCAGGGCCTACGTCGTTCAGCACGATGCCGGAGAGCAGCGCCGGCTGCGTGGCCGCCAGCACCATCGCCATGAGTCCGCCCATCGAGGTGCCGACGATCGCGACGCGCGCGGCCCCGAGGCCCGCGAGCAGCCGCTGCAGGTCCCCCAGGTACACCGGGATCTGATAGTTGTTGAACTTGGGATCGCGCGCCGAAAGTCCCCGCCCGCGCACGTCCGGCACGATCACCCGGTAGCGCGGGGCGAGATGCGCCGCGAGATCCTCGAAGTCACGGCTGTTGCGCGTCAGGCCGTGCAGGCACACCACCACCGGCGCCGCGGCGCCCGGCCCTTCGTACACGCGGCTGAACAGCCTCAGGCCGTCCTGACTATCGAACCAATATTCGGCTGCTGCTGCCACGGCGACTCCCTTGTGCGCAGGCGGCAAAAGCCACGCCTTTTGCCGCCGGCAATCAGTGTAATGTCCGGCGAAAGCGCCGCAGGCGACTTTCGCCCAATAAAATCAGTACTCCCGTCCGGCGAGCTCGGCGCGCAGTTCGCGCTTCAGGATCTTGCCATTGGCATTGCGTGGCAGCGAGCTGCGCAGCACCACGTCGGCGATGCGCTGCTGCTTGCCGACCCGCTCGTTGGTCCACGCAATCAGCGTCCGCGGCTCGAGGCTGCGGTCCGGCTTCGCTACCACCACCGCCACCGGCGTCTCGCCCCATCGGGCACTGCGCGCCGCGACCACCGCCACTTCGGCGACGTCCGGGTGCTCGCGCATCACCTGCTCGATGTCCGCCGGGTACACGTTCTGGCTGCCCGAGAGGATCATGTCCTTCTTGCGGTCGACGATGTAGAGAAAGCCGTCGGCGTCGAGATAGCCGAGGTCGCCGGTGCGCAGCCAGCGCCGCCCGTCCGGGCCCTGCCAGGTAGCCTCCGCGCTCGCCTCGTCGCGTCCGTTGTAGCCCTGCATGAGCAGTGGGCTGACGCCGACGATCTCGCCCACCGCCTCCGCGGCGAGCTCACGTCCGTCCTCGCCGATGACGCGCAGGTCCGTGCCGAGGAACGGCTTGCCGACCGAGGCGGTCTTGGCCTCGAAGTCCTCCGGCGCGAGGATCGTGCACAGGCCTTCGGTCAGGCCGTAGAGCTCGATGAGCGTGGCCCCGGTGCGGCGCGGGAACTCGCGCTTCGCCGCAAGCGGCAGCGGCGAGCCGCAGCACATGATGGTATCGAGACTGTCGAGGTCGTGGCGCCCGAGCTCCGGGAGCGCGAGCAACCGCTCGAGCTGCAGCGGCACGAAGTTGCCGTGCGTGACGCGCTCGCTCTCGATGAGCGCCGCGCAGGCCCCGGCGTCGAAGTGCGGCATGATGACGATGGTGCCGCCGACCAGCACCGTGCACAGCATCGCCACCCAGCTGATGTTGGAGAACAGGCCGAGCGAGCACAGCGTGACGCAGTCGCTGCGGTAGCGCAGCGTCAGCGCGCAGTCCACCGCCCAGTTGAGCCGGCAGCGGTGGGTGTGGACGATGCCCTTCGGCACGCCGGTGGTGCCCGAGCTGTAGATGATGTTGCACTCGGCCCCGGGGCTCAGCGCGGCGCGCGGCGTCGCGGCGGACTGCTGCGCCATCCACGGGGTGAGCTCGATCCACGGCGGCCCCGGCGAGCCGTGCGCCACCCGCACCGCCAGCGAGCCGATGCGCGCACAGTGGGAACCCGAGGCGAACACGGCCCGCGCCCGCGCGTCCTCGATCATCGCGCCGACCGCGGCGTCGGTGACCGAGACGTTGAGCGGGACCGCGACGCAGCCGGAACGCAGGATGCCGAAGATGGTGAGCGCCATCTCCAGGCTGTTATCCATGAGGATGGCGATGCGCTCGCCGGGCTCGAGTCCGAGCGCGGCGATGCCGTTGGCGATCCGGGCCGTGTCCCGCTCGAACTCGGCCCAGGTGAGGCGCCGCTCACCTTCCACGAGCGCCGTGCGCGCGCCGCGCCAGCGCCCGTGGCGTGCGATCAGCTCCGGAAGCAGCGGCTCCGGCGCCTCGAACCAGCCCATCGGGTTCGCCTAATAGTGGTACTGCACCGTCACCGCCCAGGTGCGCGGCGGCCCGTAGAAGCCGATCTGGCTGATGCCTCCGATGAAGGAATTCGCCGGCCCGATCGGCGGATCGCCGAAGTCGTAGCCCGCGACACGGTAGTACTTGTTGGTCAGGTTCTTGCCGTCGAGCGAGACGCGCCAGGCCTTGTCGGTAGTCTGAAAGGCGAGCCCGGCGTTCAGCAGCCCGTAGGCCGGCTGGTCGGTCACGCTCGGAGTCGTGTTGGCGACCTTGGTGAAGCTGCGCCAGTCGTAGCCGGCGCGCGCCGAGATCGAGCCAGCCTGCAGGTCCCAGCTGTAGACCGCGTTGCCGGAGACGGTCCAGGCCGGCGCGTTGATCGGCCGGTTGAAGGCGGCGAGATTCACGGCGCCGACGCCGGCCGTGCAGCCCGGGTCCGCGGTGAAGATGCTGCAGGGGACCAGGTAATCCTCGTAGTAGGAATCGAGGTAACCGGTGTTGAGGCCCAGCGTCAGATGGCGCACCGGTTGCCACACCGCCTGCAGCTCCGCGCCCTGGTTGATCTGCTTGCCGGCGTTGAGGACCGCCGTGAGGTTGGTGGGCGCGCCGCCGACGTTGACGAACTGCTGCACGCCGATCTGCGCGTCGCTGTAGGGATCGTAGAACACCGCCGCGTTGAGCAGCAGCGTCCCGTCGAGCCAGGTGGACTTGAGGCCCGCCTCGTAGTTGTCGGCAGTCTCGGAGTTGTAGCCATTCTCGGTGCCCGGATAGACCAGCGCATTGCCGCGCATGTCGAAGCCGCCGCTCTTGAAGCCGCGGCTGTAGCTCAGGTAGCCCATCACGCGCTCGGTGAAGTGATAGTCGAGCCCGAGCCGCGGCGTGACGTTCACGAATGCCCTATTCCCCGTGTAGTCAGTTACCACGCCCGGGTCCGGGAAGAACCCGGCCGGCACCTGACTCGGATCGAAGAAGGTCGTGCCGGGCAGGAGCTGCGTCGGCGCGATGCTCGCATAGTCGGCCTGATAGACCGTGGCGGTCTTCTGGTCCTCGTTCCAGCGCACGCCGGCATCGAGGTTGAGCTGATCGGTGAGCTTCCAGGAGGTATCGCCGTAGAGAGCGTCGCTCTTGGTGTGCACGCAGCCGTTCACCAGCTCGGTGATGTAGAGATCGAAGGCCGGAATCCCGAGCAGCGTCAGCGTGCCGATCGAGGCGTTGTAGTCGCCACAGGAAGTGCTGTCCATGTAGAAGACGCCGCCGACCGCCTTCACCAGGTCGTTGTGGAAGGTGAGCTGCGCCTCGCCCGAGGACTGCTGATCCTTGTACAAGCCCGGCACCTCGAACAGGTTCTCATCGATGTGGTCGAAGCTGATGAACTGCTGGCCGTGGCCTTGGTAGTAGGCGCCGACGACCTTCAAGTCGAGCTGGCTCGTCAGGCTCTGCGTATAGGTGGCCGAGTAGCCGTCACGGTGGAAGAAATCCTTATCCACCGGCATGTCGTCGTACATGTCGAACGGATTGCTCAACTGCGGCACCAGGTAGTCGTTGAGCCGCTGGCCGCCCGAGGCGTTGGAATTGTCGAGGATGTCGTCGGCGACGATCCTGAGCTTCGAGCTCTCACCCCAGGTGATGGTCAGGTTGGCGCGTCCGACCAGGATGTCCTTGTTGGAGACCTGTGCGCCGATCTCGGTGGTGGGGCCAGGAGCGACGCCCGGCTGCTCGACCACCTCGCCGTAGCCCCCGTGGGTGAGGTAGCCCAGCGCCACGCCGAAGTACACGTGATCGGGCACGAGCGGCATCGAGCCGTTGAGCTTGTAATCACGCTCGTCGTAGTTGCCCGCGGTCACCGAGGCCGTGAGGCTCGCGGGACCGTCAATGTCGCGCGTCACGTACTTGAGGGCGCCGGCGATGGTGTTCTTGCCGTAGAGCGTACCCTGCGGGCCCGACAGCACCTCGAGGCGGTCGACGTCCAGCACGTCGAGCAGCGCTCCCTGCGGGCGCGCCATGTAGACGTCGTCGACGTACACCCCGACTCCCGGGTCAAAGCCCCACAGCGGGTCGCTCTGGCCGACGCCACGGATGTAGATGTTGATGGTGCTGCTCGTGGCGCGGTCCTGGGAGATCTTCAGGTTCGGCACGAAGCTGCTGAGATCCTCGATGTTGGTGATGCCCTGGGCC
>DASPSF010000141.1:0-3466 GCA_035624075.1 Steroidobacteraceae bacterium
ATCGACGCACGATGACGTACCGACCCTCTGGGTACCCCTGGCGCAGCGCGACGCGGTGTTGAAATTCCTCAAAGAGTCGGTGCCGCGGCCCTTTCGCATGCTGCTCGATCTGCAAGCGGTGGATGAGCGCCTCCGCCGGCATCGCGAAGGGCTGCCGCCGGCCGATTTCTCGCTGGTCTACCATCTCCTGTCGCTTGAGCGCTGCGGGCCGCACGACTCCGGCCAGGTGCGCCTTAAGGTCGCGCTGCTCGGCGAGACTCCGACAGTCCAATCGATCGTCGGCATCTATGCCAACGCCAACTGGTACGAGCGCGAGGTGTGGGACTTGTTCGGCGTGCGCTTCGAGGGCCACCCGAACCTGCAGCGGATCCTTCTTCCACGCTACTGGGAGGGGCACCCTGGCCGCAAGGACTATCCGGCGCGCGCAACCGAATTTGACCCCTACGTGCTCACCGCGGCGCGACAGGACGAGGAGCAGGCGGCGCTGCGATTCGACCCGGAGAAGTGGGGCATGAAGCGCGGCACTGAGGACGAGGACTTCATGTTCTTGAACGTCGGGCCCAATCATCCCTCGGCCCACGGGGTGTTCCGGATCATCCTGCAGCTCGACGGGGAGGAGATACTCGATGCGGTGCCCGACATCGGCTACCACCACCGGGGCGCCGAGAAGATGGGCGAGCGCCAGTCCTGGCACACCTTCATTCCCTACACGGACCGCATCGACTACCTGGGCGGTGTGATGAACAACCTGCCCTATGTCCTCGCGGTGGAAAGACTCGCCGGCATCGAGGTGCCGGAGCGAGTCAAGACCATCCGCGTGATGATGGCGGAGTTCTTCCGCATCACCTCGCACCTATTGTTCCTGGGCACTTACATCCAGGACCTCGGCGCGCTAACCCCGATCTTCTACATGTTCGCGGATCGGCAGAAGGCCTTTGACGTGATCGAGTCCGTCACCGGCTCTCGCATGCACCCGGCGTGGTTTCGCATCGGCGGCGTGGCGCACGACCTGCCAAAGGGTTGGGAGGTCAAGGTGCGCGAATTCCTCGCCTGGTTTCCGAAGCGCCTCGATGAGTACGTGAAAGCGGCGCTGATGAACAGCATTCTACGGGGCCGCACCCTCGGCGTCGGGCAGTACGACACCCGGGAAGCCGTGGAATGGGGCGTCACCGGCGGCGGCCTGCGCGCGACGGGCTGCGGTTTCGACTACCGCAAGGCGCGGCCCTATTCGGGCTATGAGAACTTCGAGTTCGACGTGCCGACAGGCAAGAACGGCGACGCCTACGACCGCTGTATCGTCCGCGTGGAGGAACTGCGTCAGAGCTGCCGCATCATCCGCCAGTGCCTGGACAACATGCCGTCCGGCCCCTACAAAGCCGACCATCCTCTGACGTGTCCGCCACCGCGCGAGCGCATGCTCCGGGACATCGAGACGCTGATCACGCATTTCCTCGAAGTCTCCTGGGGTCCGGTCATCCCGCCCGGGGAGTCGACCCAGCTGATCGAGGCCGCCAAAGGAATCAACAGCTACTACCTGACCAGCGACGGCGGCACCATGAGCTATCGCACGCGCATCCGCACACCGAGCTTTCCGCACCTGCAGATGATTCCCTACGTCATCCGCGGCCACATGGTTTCCGATCTGGTCGCGCTGCTCGCCTCGATCGACTTCGTGATGGCGGACGTGGACCGATGATCCCCGAGCATCCCGAGCTGTTCCGGCTTCATGCCGATGACCGCGCCGCCATCGAGCGGGAAATGAAACACTACGAACATCGGCGGGCGGCGAGCATCGAAGCGCTCAAGATCGTGCAAAGCCGTCACGGCTGGGTGCCGGACGGCGCCATCGCGGCGATCGCCGGCGTGCTGGGTATGTCGGCCTGCGACGTCGAGGGGGTCGCGACCTTCTACAGCCTAATTTTCCGACGTCCGGTCGGCCGGCACGTGATCAAGCTGTGTGACAGCGTGGCCTGCTTTCTCACCGGCCATGAGGCGGTCAAGGACGCATTCTGCGGACAGCTCGGCATTGCCCCCGGTGAGACCACCGCGGACGGCCGCTTCACCCTGCTGCCGATCTGCTGTCTCGGCGCCTGCGACCAGGGACCGGTGCTGATGATCGATCAGGACACCCATCGCAATGTGGCGCCGGACGACGTCGCGCCACTGTTGGAGCGATATCCGTGACGGCCGCCGAGACCCGGCCCCTCACCTATCGCGTCAATCTCGATGCGCCGCTGGACTTGCGCGGGTACGAATCGCAGGACGGGTACGCCGCTGTGCGCCGGGCGCTGAAGGACCTCCAGCCACGCGATGTGACGGCGCTCGTCAAGGAATCGGGCCTGCGCGGTCGCGGCGGCGCCGGCTTTCCCACCGGCCTCAAGTGGGACCTGGTGCCGATGGGCGCGGATGCGCCGGGGGACAAATACATGATCTGCAACGCCGACGAGATGGAGCCGGGCTCGTTCAAGGACCGGCTCCTGATGGAAGGCGTTCCGCACCAGCTCATCGAGGGGGTGATCCTCTCCGCCTACGCCATCAAGGCGAGCCGCGGCTACATCTTCCTGCGCGGGGAGTACGTGCTCGCCGCCGAGCGCCTGAAGCGGGCCATTGCGGAAGCAAGGGACGCCGGCTATCTGGGCGCCAACGTGCGCGGCACGCCATGGAGCTTCGAGCTGTTCGTGCACACCGGCGCGGGCCGCTACATCTGTGGCGAGGAAACAGCGCTGATCGATGCGCTGGAAGGCCGCCGCGCCAATCCGCGCGCCAAGCCGCCGTTCCCCGTCATCGCCGGCCTCTGGGGCAAGCCCACCGTGGTCAACAACGTGGAGACCCTGTGCAACGTCCCGCACATCGTGCTGCGGGGGGTGCCCTGGTTCGAGGGTCTGTCGCAAGGCAGGAGCAATGACACCGGCACGAAGCTCTACGGCGTCAGCGGTCGGGTTTGGCGTCCGGGCCTCTGGGAGCTGCCGTTTGGCACCCGCGCCCGCGAGATTCTCGAGCGCTGCGCGGGCGGCATGCGGGGCGGTCTCAAGCTCAAGTGCTGGCTGCCCGGCGGCGCCTCCACCAGCTTCCTGATGCCCGAACACCTCGATCTCGCGATGGATTTCGAGACGATCGCCCGCGCCGGCAGTCGCCTGGGCACCGGCCTCATGACCGTGGTCGACGCCTCCCAGCCCATTCTCCCGCTGTTGCGCAACCTCGAGGAGTTCTTTGCGCGCGAGTCCTGCGGCTGGTGCACGCCCTGCCGAGACGGCCTGCCATGGACCGCGAAATTGCTGGCTGCCCTGGAGCGCGGCGAAGGCCGGTCCGGCGACATCGAAACCCTGGAGTGGCTGGTCCGCTTCCTCGGCCCTGGTAAGACCTTCTGCCCGCTGGCGCCGGGGGCGATGGAGCCGCTGCAATCGGCGCTCAAGTATTTCCGTCACGAGATGAAGGCCGGCGTCGCCGAGTCTCGAGCTCCGGCGTC
>DASPSF010000145.1:0-2631 GCA_035624075.1 Steroidobacteraceae bacterium
ACGGCCGGCGCGAAACTCGCAAGGTGCAGCAGCAGCTCGTGCATGGCTGTCAGAGCTTGGTGGCGATCGCCTGGGTGAGGAGGTGATGGATCGTGGGCTGCATGACCTTCAGCAGCGGCGCCGGCCACACGCCGACCAGCAGTACCGCGCCGGCCAGCGCTCCGAGCACGATGAACTCGCGGCCGTTGACGTCGCGCAGGCCGGCGACACGCGGGCTCACGACCGGCCCGAACACCACGCGCTTCACCAGCCACAGCGTGTAGGCGGCACCGAGCACCAGCGTGACCGCGGCGAGCGCCGCGTACCAGAAGCTCGCCCGGAAACTCGCGATGATGACCAGGAACTCACCGACGAAGCCCGAGGTTCCGGGGAGCCCGGTGTTGGCGAGCGCAAACAGCACCATGAAGGTCGCGAACACCGGCATGGTGCTGACCACCCCGGCGTAGTCGGCGATCTGACGGCTGTGCAGCCGGTCGTAGAGCACGCCAACGCACAGGAACAGCGCCCCCGAGACGAGTCCGTGCGAGACCATCTGCACCATGGCGCCGTCGAGCCCCATGCCGGCGCCATGGCTCGAGCCGGTGGCGCGCACGATCTCGTAGATCACGAAGGCGCCGAGAGTCACGAAGCCCATGTGCGCGATCGAGGAGTAGGCGATCAGCTTCTTCATGTCCTGCTGCACCAGCGCGACGAAGCCGATGTAGATCACCGCGATCAGCGACAGTGCGATCACCAGCAGGTCGAGCTCGCGGCTGGCATCCGGCGCGACCGGCAGCGAGAAGCGCAGGAAGCCGTAGCCGCCCATCTTCAGCATGATGGCCGCGAGGATCACCGAGCCGCCGGTCGGTGCCTCGACATGCGCGTCCGGCAGCCAGGTGTGCACCGGGAACATCGGCACCTTGACCGCGAAGGCCAGCATGAACGCGAGGAAGATCCAGCGCTGCTCGATGAGCGTGAGCGGCAGCGCCTGCAGGCTCGCGATCGAGTAGTCGCCGGCCTTGACGTACATGTAGATGAGCGCGGCCAGCATGAACACCGAGCCGAGGAAGGTATAGAGGAAGAACTTGATGGTGGCGTAGACGCGCCGCGGACCGCCCCAGATGCCGATGATGAGGAACATCGGGATCAGCATCGCCTCCCAGAAGAAGTAGAACAGCAGCGCATCGCTCGCCGAGAACACTCCGATCATCAGGCCTTCCATGATGAGGAACGCGGCGTAGTACTGCGCCGGCCGGCTCTCGATCACGGTCCAGCCCGCGATCACCACCGGCACGGTCATGAACGCCGTGAGCGCGATCAGCGGCAGCGAGATGCCGTCGATGCCGAGCGCGTAGTACGCCTGGAAGCGCGGAATCCACGGCAGCTTCTCGACGAACTGCAGCGCCGCGGTGCCGGTATCGAACTGGCCCCAGAGCGGCACCGTGAGGGCGAGCGTCGCCAGCGCGGCGGTCAGCGCCAGCCAGCGGCCCGCGGCGATGTTGCGCTCGCCGAGCGCGAGGATCCCGAGTCCCGCGGCGATCGGCAGCCAGATGAGGATGGAAAGGAGATGCGGCATCGCTGCTGTCTTCAGAGGTGTGTCAGGTACCAGCCGAGCAGCACCGCGAGGCCGATGACCATCCAGAACGCATAGGAGTAGAGATAGCCGCTCTGCACCCGGCGCAGCACGCTGCCGAACCAGCCGATGCCCTCCGCGGTGCCGTTGACCATGGCGCCGTCGATGAGTCCCTGATCGCCGCCCTTCCACAGTCCCAGGCCGACCCCGCGCGTGAGCACGGCCAGGACGTTCTCGTTGAACCAGTCGAAGTAGTACTTGTTGCAGAGGATCCGGTAGAGCAGCCGGAAGCGCCGCTCGGCCTCATCGGCGAGCTCGGGCCTCTTCAGGAAGAACAGCCACGCGGTCGCGACCCCGGCGGCCGCGAACCAGAAGGGGGGCTTCAGGAGCCCATGGAGCGCGAAGGACACGGCGCCGCCGAAGTCCTCGCCGACCTTGGCGAGCACGTCGTTCGCCGGCAGCACGAAGATCGAGTGGCCGAAGTAGCTGCCGAACAGCACCGGCGCCACGGTCAGGGCGCCGATCAGCACCGAGGGGATGGCGAGCGCGACCAATGGAACCCACACGACGGCCGGGCTCTCCTTCGGGTCGCCGCCGTGCCCGTGATCGTCGTGGGCGTGATCGTCGTCGTGCCCACCCTCGCGGTCGTCGTCCGCACCATGCGCCGCGGCCTCGCGGAAGCGCTCGGGGCCGTGGAAGGTCATGAACAGCAGGCGGAAGGTGTAGAGCGCGGTGACGAACACCCCGAGCAGCACGCACCAATAGGCGAAGCCCGCCAGGTACCGGTGCGACTCGCCGACCGCCTCGATGATCGCGTCCTTGGAGTAGAAGCCGGAGAAGAACGGCGTACCGATCAGGGCCAGCGCGCCGATCCAGCAGGTGACGGCGGTGATCGGCATGTATTTCGCCAGCCCGCCCATGCGGCGCATGTCCTGCTCGTGGTGCATGGCGATGATCACCGAGCCGGCGGCGAGGAACAGCAGCGCCTTGAAGAAGGCATGGGTCATGAGGTGGAAGATCGCCGCGCCGTACGCCGACACGCCGAGCGCCACCGTCATGTAACCGAGCTGCGACAGCGT